>JAISDP010000143.1 GCA_031264715.1 Bacteroidales bacterium | reverse complement strand
GAAAAAATAGGGTTGTTCAAGAAGGTGAATAATGTTACCATCCTGCAAACGAACCGCTGGAACGATCTGTTGAAACAACGTATCAATGTGGGTTTATCCAAGGGGCTGAGCGAAGAATTTGTGCAGAAAATATATTCTGCTATCCACGAAGAATCCATACAGCACCAGCAGGCAGTGATGAACAGGTAGCGACATTGATAATGGATTTTGCTAATTAATTAATAAGTGATGTTACGCGGTACTTATTGTGAGATGCGATTCTGCGGCTTGAAAAGCCGGATTTTCATAACCGTGGGTCATCAACCCGCGGGAAGGATGTATTCTGAGCGACTGCCTGAAAGGCAGGACTGTGTCATGAAAAAAGAAAATAATATGAGTATAGTTATGCTGGTGTCCTATGTATTCCTTATTGCAATCGCTGGCCTGATATACTTCAATATTCAGGACAAAAAAAGACAAAACATCAGGACTAAATGTGTTCCGGCCTTCAGGCCGGTTGATTAGGTGTTGTTTTTCTACCGGGCGACGCATCCCGCCGGATGTAAAGACGGCATTGAACATTTATTTGTTGTTTTTAATTGCTGTCCGACTAAAATTTATGTGAAATATTTTACAGGCATGTATATCTTTGCAAAAATTTAGGAAATTATATTCTTTTGCTAAAAGGAATAAAATGAAGCATATAGTTATTTTATCCATCATATTGTGTGTTCTTTCATTGCCGGCACAAGCACAGGCAGATAAGGCCGCCATTAAGGACGCTGCCGCTAAAGCCTCAGCCGGCGTGGGCAGAGACGCTAAAAAGTTGCCCGACACGTTGAAATGGAAAAAGGGCGGGGATGTGTCCTTGAATTTTTCGCAGACATCCCTCACAAACTGGGCTGCCGGGGGTGAAAATTCCCTGACGCTAAGCAGTTCGTCCAATCTGTTTGCCAACTACAAAAAGGGCAAGGTCATTTGGGAAAATTATGCTTTCCTGGCTTATGGAATCATCAGAGCCGGCGACCGTAAATCGGTGAAAAACAGCGACCAGATCAACATCGGTTCAAGGATAGGTTACCAGATGGCCAAAAATTGGTATTACACAGCCGCCCTGCTTGGTAAAACGCAATTTGCACCAGGGTATAAATATACATCGATCGATACTACCTACATTTCGAACTTCCTTGCACCGATATACACGTATCTTTCGCTCGGGTTGGATTACAAGCCTTCGAGCAAGGTTTCGATCAGTTTTGCACCGGCCATGGGAAAAGCCACTTTTGTCCGCTCCAACGACCCGGTAGTACTATCCAGTTCCGGGATCACCCAGGATTTGATTGATGAAGATAAAAAGTCGCGTTATGAATTTGGGGGAGGGATTGTTTTCAACCTTAACGGCAACTTCTTTTCGAAGAGAGTTACCTATATATCCCAATTCGAATTGTTCTCCAACTATCTGAAAGAACCGCAGAATGTGGATATTGTCTGGGACTTCCAGTTCCGTATTGCACTTGCCAAGTTTGTAGCGGCAAGTGTGCGCCTCAATATGATTTATGACGACGACCAGAAAACGTTCAGGAAAGAACGCCAGTCCGACGGCTCATATAAAGATGAGCCACACGGCGCTAAGCTCCAGGTGAAGGAATATTTCGAAATAGGATTGTCCTACGCTTTTTGATATCCCAAATCCTAACGGGTAATGTGGGTAAGCCCCATGTAAACCGTCACATGATCAACCGTCACAGGTCAGCATCGTTTAGCTGGAATCAGTCAATTGCCTGGTTGTCTTCCATCAACGAACTGAAATCTATTTCCTGTAAGGCTTCCACTTCTGTTACCCGTTCGTTTTCACACTTAATGGTGCGGAATGGGAATTTTTTCAACAGGCTATAATTGTGTGTTACCATCACCACTGTCTTCCCCGTATTTTTAATGCCGACCAGCAAATCCATGATTTCAGAGGATGTTTCGGGGTCGAGATTCCCGGTAGGTTCGTCGGCCAGGATGAGTTCGGGAGCATTCAGCAGGGCGCGGGCAATAGCTACCCGTTGCTGTTCGCCACCCGACAACTGGTGCGGCATCTTGTAGCCCTTAGTCAATAACCCCACCATTTGCAGTACATCTTTGATCCGTTGATCGGGATTGTTTTTCTTTTTCCAACCGGTAGCCTGGAGCACAAAAGAGAGGTTGTCGTACACAGTACGGTCGGTAAGTAGTTGAAAATCCTGGAATACAATGCCCATCCGACGACGCAGGTAGGGTATCTGCGACTTCTTCAACGATTGCAGGGCATAGCCAACAACGTTCGCCTGTCCCCGGCGAAGCGGGAGTTCGGCATTTAATGTCTTTACCAGGCTGGTTTTACCGCTGCCTACCTTCCCAACCAGGTAGACAAATTCGCCGGGATCGACGGAAAAAGTTACATCTGCCAATACCAGGTGATCGCCCTGAAAGATGTCAGCATGATTGAATGAAACTATCTGGGTTGCCATATTTTATCGGATATGAATAAATTTCGAAAAACAAAAGTATGAAAAAAATGCTTACGCGACGCAACGTTTTGCGAAACTAAACGTCTTGTTATAGTATAACACTTAAATGCAAAAGCAGGTCAATGAAAATTCGGATTTTCTTTTCAACCTTATTTCGGCACTGTATCTCACGTCTTTCCGTTCACAGGGAAGGCAATTCTATTGATTGCCAGAAGTGGGATAACATGTATGATTCTGTGATAAGTGGACGCATGGAACGGTATACGTCTAAATGATACAGAACGGAATAACTAAAAAAAGGGGCAATAGCCCCTTTTTTAATATTGTTTGCACTGCTGTTCCGTGGCTCGTCCTTGAATGTATCTTGAGGATAAGTCCAGATACTTGATGAATGAATGATGCGATAAGTTGATCAGGAACTCATACTTGCAAAACCGGTCAATAACCTTTTTTGCATCATTTTGGGCAAGGTGTATTCCAAATCGCCCGAATCAAACCTTCTGTATTTATCTTATATCATATTTTACAAAAGCGTACGTAACCCCTACAAATAGTACAATCAACCATGTTAATAAAATAAGAAAATCTCTAATACTTTGATAGATAATTGTATTTATTTGAGGTGATTGATAGTCAAAAACGGGAACTTCGCTGGGATCAACCACATTGCGTGACATAAAAAATTCAGACTTGCTGTAGGGACAATTCCAAATGAGATGAAAACTTTTTGGATCGGAAGCATCTTTATCTTTTATAAAGTTACAGTAGGCTTCTTGGTATAATGAAACTTGTGACTGAAAATTCATATACCCATAATAATCATTATCTGAAATACGATCACTTAACCATCTGAATACAGAAAAAGGAGATATTTTCGAAAAAGAAATGCTTTTCTCCGTCTGTTGAAACAAAAGATTTCGATATTGATCCCATATTTCATTATTCCTGGCTAATACGTTTTTCTTCCTGATATACACTTTGTCGTTCTTGAAAATCGCTTATCTGAATATACCCGCAAACAAAAGCTGTCAATAATGAAGTCAATACCATCAATATAAAGATGAATGATTTAGCTTGTTGTTTCAATTCGTGAATCAATAATGTACTAAAATGTTTCATAATGGTAGTGGTAATGTTTGTAATTGCCCAATATATTCCAAATACAGTTTTTCCATATCTGTCCCGGTTTGATTTCCAGGTTTAGCGAATCGAGGGCTAACTGGTCATCCTCGTAACGCTTGGTTAATTGACAGGTTTGTAACATTTTTGCGATTTCCTTTAACATTGACTTACGGTACTTACGGTCATCTTTTCAATGATCTTTGACAGGATACATGAATTTTATTTTACATCGTATTTTTCAAATCTCATTACAGTGATAAGAAACATCAGGCACATATACGCCAGCATTACAGACAGATATTTTAATGTTTCCGATAACCGTTCGCCGATGGTGGTAGGTCGTTCGGTAAACTGCGGTATTTCTTCAAAAGTAACGGCTTTCTTTGTAGTCGAATAATCCTCGTGGGCATTGTACCAGTGCGGACTCTGGTCATCCTTTGCATCCAGGTCTTTAAACCATTGCATATATTGAATTTTGAAATTTTGCAGGTCATTGTAATTCTTGCGCAAACGGAGATACCCGCCATCGAGTAGCGCTTCCGTGCCGTATTCGAACACAGCCAGCGGCGAAATCCATGTCCATTGACGTGTTTTCTCCAACTGTCGGAACTGCTCGTTGCGGCGTTTCGCTTCAAAATCGGCTACATTTTTGGCGAAAGCCGTTTGCATAGCCGCCCTGATTTCATGCTGAGGCAGGAATGGGTCATTCCAGCTCGACGTCCATTTTCCATCGGGGAAGCTAGCTTCTATTTCCTTACGTTTTTCGTTGATATTTGTCCACATCACAACGTATTTTTCCACCGGGTAAAAATTCATGCCAACAGTTTGGGCAAAGCTTGGCGTGGCAATCATGAAAATCAGCCACAGCGATACCGACAGGAGCAGGCTGATGCTTGAACTGCGGCTGATCACCGAGGAAAACATCCCGATGGCGGTCATGCTTCCGATGAAGAATACCCCAAATAAGAAGAACAGCCCAATTTCAAGGAATGTTTCGGAGGTAATCTGTACAGTCGGCGCAAACATCAGTATCACCAGCGCCAGCAGCATCCCCGTAACGGCGAATGTAATCAGCAGGGTATTGATGGCGATAAATTTACTTGCCAGAATGTGGCTGCGCCTGACCGGATTGGACAAACAGAGCGTCAATGTTCGCTGTTCCCTTTCACCCGATATGGCATCGAACGAAAAGATGATGGCCAGGAAACTGAACAGCACGAGTATTACAAAAGCCCAGTTGATGCGGCTCGAAGGCATGATGAACGGGTTGTTCCTACTCGTTTTGGTATCAAATTCTATGTGATAATATGCATTATACACAAGTGTATTGGGCATGTTCAACTCTCCGCAATCCGAAATAAAACCGCTACCTCTCGGCGACAATTGGTATGAACGGTCATTTGTGGCTACATTGGTAGCATTGCTTGCCTCCTCGCGCAACAGGGTTTCCTGGTTAGCGACCTGTTCGTGATATTTCCTGGCCACCTCTTTGTATTCACCGATATAGCTAACCGACGAAGCCACAAACATAATCAGAACAATTGCTAAAGCTATCGGGAAACGCAATCCGTAAAGGAATTGCTGTATTTCATGCTTGATAAGATTCTTCATTTTCTTTTTTAATTTTTCTTTTTTAATATTCACTCATCTCATAATTCATAATTATCTGACATCATACTTGATAAATGAAACGAACGAGAACCAGAACAGCAGAATACACACAATGATGATCCCGGCAAGGAGAAACAGCTGGCTTTGCAGGTCTTTGGCCAGGGCAGGCTGCGTGTATGCGAAGCGGGGAAGCGCTGAAGTATCGAGGTATCCGAATGATTTGAAATCAAAGGTAGATTCCGGCTTGGCGATCTTTCTCCACGCACTTGCCTGTGTGTTGCCTTCCTCTATCGTTTCGGGTATTTCCGATTCCTTTTGTGGCGTGAAGTAAGCATAAGATGAATAAATCCCGCTTTGCACAAAATACCCGTAATACATATCCTGAAACGTTCGCACCCGGTTCATAAAATCCACTTCGCTTTCCATGCCGGTGTGACAAAGTGAAGCGGAGACCTGTTTGAATATTTCAGCCGGCGAGAGACACGACAGGTAACGCACCGTTTTTTCCTGACGGTAGACCTGTTGCAGATAATCCTGCTGTAACACCCACTTTCTATCGCAGTTGGCAAGCAGGAGTGGATTGACGATTTCTTTTTGGCGGCGTTCGTATTCCATTGTTGAGCGCGGAGTGAACAATATCATGTTTCCGCCGTCCCAGTCCCAGCCGGCACAAAAGTTATAACCGACAAATTGAAAACCTTCTTCCGTCAATGTTTTTTGAATCTCGTCCCGTTTGTTAAAAAATTCATTGTCAATTTGCTGAGTATTGAAGGCCAATTGCTTGTAATCTTCGACTTTCGTAATGTTTTTGCCGAGGTAGGCGGCGGCATTGGGTAGCAGGAACAACAGGAAACACCAGATAAAAAGGTTTATAATGATGCTCAATGTGGAACTTTTGGTATGGCTGGAAATAAATCCGCCGAGGAATACGAAAAATGCGAAATACACCAGGCTCATAAGCGCCAGCATCAAAATGCGCCCGTAATCGCTTGCCGAAAACCTGACGGACGGTGTAAACTGGATGATAAGGAAGATTATCAGAAAACAAATAATGAGGATGGGCAACAGGGTGAGAAAAATACCCGCGATCTTGCCGAAAAAGAAGGTGGAACGGCTGACCGAGTTGCTTAGCGAGAGTTTCAACGTGCCCTGCTCCTTTTCGTGTGAAAGCATATCGTACGAAAACAGCACTCCAAGCAGCGACAACAGGATGGTGAGCGCCGCAGTGAAATCCAGCGACATGAAATTACCCATGAACGGATTTTCATTCAGCAGCACAATTTCCGACGAAAATACCGGTTTTTCCTTACGGTCGAGCTCTACACACAAGCCGGTCTGTTCCGTGATGCCCTTGCTGAAAATGCTCAGCGGCGAAACCGGCTTTACAACCAACGGGTTAACCTGTGCGTATACCTGTGACTTTTGGTAAATGTCATCCGCATGCTTCGTGGCGGTTTCGTGTTGCGCCAGACGGTTTTCATATGTCCGGATGCCGGTGTATATCGTGTAGGGGATCAACACCAGACACAACGCCAACCCCACAATAAACCCCGGAGTAATAATATTGTTGAGAAACTCCTTTTTAACTATTGTCCAAATCATCATTGTAAGTTTCAGTTCATTAAATCATGCTGTCCAATATATTCCAGATACAACTTTTCCATATCTTCCTCCAAAAATTCCTTCCGGGTCAACCGTTTTACCATGTGTCCCTGCTTCATGATCCCCACTTCGTCAGCAAGTTCTTTTGCGCGGAAAATATCGTGCGTACACATCAATATTGCCTTACCCTCCCTTTTCTGTTCCTTGAGCAATGCTACCAACTCGGCGGCGGCTTGAGGATCAAGGCCGGAAGTCGGCTCGTCCAGCAGCATGTTATCCGCATCCTTGGCTAATGCAATAGCCAAGCCCACTTTCTGGCGCATTCCCTTTGAGAAGGTTTTTAATTTTTTCTCAAAGGCTTCATCCTGCAAGCCCACTTTGCGAAGCAGGGCATAGTAATCGGCTTTGGTCAGTCGGGTTTTACCGCCGAGCTTGGCAAAGAAATCAAGGTTTTGCCGGGCGGTAAAGTTGCCGTAAAGCATTACGTTTTCCGAAAGAAAGGACACGTGATTTTTGGCGTCCAACGGATTTTTGGTTGCATCGATGCCGTTGATGGAAACGGTCTCTCGTTGAGGGGAACGCGCTTCTCGTTGAGGGGAACGCGTCTCTCGTTGAGGGGAACGAGCTTCGCGTTGAGAGGAACGCGTCTCTCGTTGAGGGGAACACGCCTCTCGTTGAGGGGAACGAGCCTTCCGTTGAGGTCAACGAGCCTTCCCGTTAAGGCTAACGGACGACAGCGTGCAGCATTTCATCTTTCAAAAGCAATAATTCAAAATTCAAAATTCAAAATTCATAGCCATGAGTGATTATATTCCCAGAAAGGATTCGGAACTTGTGCCCTGGGGCGACAATTTCAACTCGAAAGTAGCTGCAAACACATCTCAATGGGGCATTCCACCCAATGAAGTTGCGGATTTGCAGAATGCTTACGACATTTTTGTGCCCCTGCAAAAGAAAGCAGACAGTCCGGGCAGAACCGCCGTCATTACAGCGGAGAAAAATGCAGCCCGTAAGAATTATATCGGTCTTATCCGCACGATGGCGGGATTCCGCCTGAAGAACCCGGTCATTACCGATGCCGAACGCATCGACATGGGTCTTCGCGTGCACGACGACACGCCGACCACAATCACGGTGCCGAAGACACGCCCGGAACTCAATATTGACGTGGTGGATTTCCGCCGCCTGAAAGTTTCCTATCAGGATCAGGGTACCAAAAGCAAAGCCAAGCCTTACGGCGTAGATGGGGCGGTGATTGTCTACGCAACGCTCGACGCGCCGCCTGCCGACCATAGCGCCCTTACCCGCAGCGTGCTGGCAACACGGACTCCGCACGTCATCGAGTGTACGGAGGAACAACGCGGCAAAACCCTCTATGTAGCAGCGTGCTGGCAAAATGAAAAGGGGCAGACAGGACCCATGAGCGAAATTATAAGCGCTATTGTGCCGTAATTTCGCAGGCAGGAGAACCGGAAATGAAAGGGACGCGGGAATGAGCGTCCCTTTTTTGGTAATTGTAAATAGCTTTAAAAGAGCGATATTATTAGCACAGGGCAACGCCGGCAACGCCCTGTGTTGCAGCAAACACATTCGCACCAAGCCCCAATGGGGCGTAATCAGATATATTTCATTTGCTTGCGCCCCTTCAGGCCCTTAGCCGACCCACACAAAAACCCCCGTATGGGGTTTCATATCATGAATCTCCTACGGAGATTTTGTTGGTGTTTTCCGCATTGATTTCTATGGATATGAATGTCCTGACGGGTAACGTTCCATCATTCAGTGGAAATCCCGTCAGGGATGACAGATCGATAGAATATATTTCCCCGTCAGGGGAACCATATCAATAGAAAAACGTAATCCGACACCGAACCAAAACCCCGTATGGGGTTTCATATCATGAA
>JAISDP010000109.1 GCA_031264715.1 Bacteroidales bacterium | reverse complement strand
CGACAATCCCGCGAAGTGGGCGTTCCGTTATGCAGGCACGCCGGCTAACGTGCTGACCGTATTGAGCGGTATGACGTACATGGAGCATCTACAGGATAACATACGTACGTATTCTCCGCTGGAAACGATTACGGCGGAAGAAGACGCCACGCTTCAACAGGTAGCGGAACTCATCCTCAAGTCGGAATACATCTCGTGCACAGCTTGTCAGTATTGCATGCCCTGCCCTTACGGAATTGATATACCGGCGGTATTTTCGCACTATAACCGTTGCATTAGCGACGACAACATGGTCAAAGACAATCAGGACGAAAACTACCGTAAAGCGCGGCAGGCGTTTTTGGTCGGTTACGACCGCAGCGTCCCGCGCCTGCGGCAGGCCAGCCATTGCACCGGTTGCGGACAATGCACGCCGAAATGTACACAAAGCATGCAAATACCGGAAGAAATGATCAAAATAGACAAATATGTAGAACAACTCAAAACAACGGTAGTGTAACAAAAAAATATTACGAACAAAAGAATAAAAAGGATTATGAAACGCAGGAATTTTCTAAAAGCAACGGGCGCAACAGCATTAACCGCGATTACTACAGGACAGGTCGCCGCTCGTAGCTCTTTCTTCGGGAATAAAAAAAGTAACACCTCAAACCCTGAATACAGGATTTTGGGAACAGGAAAACACAGCCTGAGAGTATCCGCGTTGGGGCTGGGCTGTATGGGAATGAGCTATCACCGAAGTTTTATCCCGAATAAAAAAGAAATGATATTCCTCATACAAAAAGCTGTAGAAGCGGGTGTAAACCTTTTTGATACCGCAGAAGTTTATGGCCCCTGCACAAACGAAGAACTCGTGGGTGAAGCCCTGGCTCCGTTGCGAAAAGACATATTTATATGTACCAAGTTTGGATTTGATATTCAGAACGGCAACACAACAGGGATGAACAGCAAACCGGAACATATCCGCAAAATGGTTGAACAATCACTCAAAAGACTGAAAACGGATGTAATTGATTTGCTCTATCAACACCGCCAGGACCCGGCTGTTCCGGTAGAAGAAGTGGCAGGGACAGTAAAAGAATTGATTAACGAGGGTAAAGTCAGAAATTTCGGTCTGAGTGCGGTTAATGCCGAAACGATCCGTAAAGCCTATTCCGTTCAGCCTCTTACTGCCATTCAAAGCGAATACTCTTTGATAACAAGAGACCCGGAAAAAGAAGTATTGAACGTTTGCGGGGAACTGGGTATCGGTTTTGTTCCTTACAGTCCCCTCTCGCGTGGCTATCTTTCCGGTTTCATAAACGAAAGAACCAAATTTAATCCCGACAACGATAATCGCCCGACGTTACCACGCTACACACCCGAAGCCATAATTGCAAATTGGGCAGCGATTGATGTACTCACGGAATTTGGAAACCAAAGGGGATTAACGGCTGCGCAAGTGGCATTGGCATGGTTGCTTGCTCAAAAAACCTGGATTGTACCCATACCGGGAACAACGAAACCGGCGCATCTGCAGGAAAATCTTTGGGCGGCCGATTTTGAATTTACTCCCGATGAATTAAAAAACATTACGGAAGCCGTCTCCAATATTCCAATAACGGGCGAACGATATAGTCGTTAATAAATGCATTGAAACAGAAAAAATAAGAAGAAATAAAATTTATATATCCGACAACAACGCCCGAAGGATATGACCATAGGCGACGTCAAATGAAATGGGGAAAAATGTTTAACGAAATCTGTCAATAAGATTCAGGTAATAAAGATAAAAACATGAACATACAAAACGTAACAATCTTTATTTGCATCATGGTGTTGCTGTTGCTGTGGGGATGCAACAGTGCTCCTTCGGAAACGCAGCAGGCGGCGGAGTACAGCATAATAAAAATTGCCTCCGCCGACCAAACCATTTCATCTTCCTATCCCGCAACGATACGCGGAAGACAGGATATTGAAATTTATCCGCAGGTATCGGGCATTGTCACCCGGCTTTATGTAAACGAGGGGCAGCAGGTACGAAACGGGCAAACGCTGTTTGTCATCGACCAAGTCCCCTATCAGACAGCGTTAAGTCAGGCTGCTGCCAATGTCAAGGCTGCCGAAGCCGCCTTTGCTTCCGTCAAACTTGCGTATGAAAGCAATCACAAACTGTTTGAAGAAAACGTGATTTCCGATTTTGAACTGCAAACTTCCCGGAATGCCATGCTAAGCGCCGAAGCCGCACTATTACAGGCAAAAGCCAGCGAAGCCAATGCGCTGAACAGCCTCTCATATACCATCGTTAAAAGTCCGGCGGATGGAGTTGTCGGCGTACTGCCCTATCGGCAGGGAGCGCTGGTCGCCCCCAATATCGCGCAACCGTTGACTACGGTATCCGACAATTCCGAAATGTATGTCTATTTTTCCATTACAGAAAACCAGCTCCTGAACTTAGTCCGGAGCAGCGGTTCAAAAGAGGAAGCCTTGAAATCAATGCCTGCTATCGAACTGCAATTGAATGACAAAACCATGTATGACGAAACGGGAACCGTTGAAGCGATTAGCGGCGTAATCGACCTTAAAACGGGAACAGTAAGTGTTCGCGGCGTATTTCCCAACAGGAAAGGACTGCTGCACAGCGGAAGTTCGGGAAACGTCATTCTTCCCGTGCAGCGCGGAAGCTGTATCGTGATACCCCAAACCGCCACTTACGAAATGCAGGACAAAGTCTTTGTTTACAAAATCGTGGATGCCAAAGCCAAATCGGTGCAAATAACCGTTGAGCGCGTAAACGGCGGTAAAGAATACATCGTCAACAGCGGATTGAATGTCGGCGACGAGATTGTAAGCGAAGGCGTTGGGCTGCTGCGCGAAGATACGCCCGTTATTGCCAAACCTGTTAACTAAAATGATGCTGTTATGAATTTAAGAACATTTATAGAGCGTCCCGTTTTTTCAGCCGTCATTTCCATCGTAATAGTGGTAATGGGTATTATCAGCCTGTTCAATCTTCCGGTAGAACAGTTTCCCGACATTGCCCCACCCACCATTTACGTTGGTACAGGTTATTACGGTGCAAACGCGGAAGCTGTCCAAAACAGTGTAATCGCCCCGCTGGAAGAGGCCATCAACGGCGTGGAGAACATGACCTACATGACTTCAAACTCGACCAATAACGGATCGGCATTTATCAGTATTTATTTCAAGCAGGGTACTGATCCCGATATGGCGGCGGTAAACGTGCAAAACCGTGTATCGAGGGCTATCGGGCAACTGCCCGCCGAAGTTACACAAGTAGGCGTCAGCGTCACTAAACGGCAGAACAGCACGCTGCAAATATTCTCTGTTTACAGTCCCGACGATTCATTCGACGAGAATTTTCTTGCCAATTATTATCAAATCAACATACGACCTGAAATACTCCGCATATCGGGCGTAGGCGACGTGCAGTCGTGGAGCAACACTTACGCCATGCGTATCTGGTTAAAACCTGACGTGATGGCGCAATACCGGCTTGTCCCGGATGATATAAATGCAGCGCTGGCAGCGCAAAATATCGAAGCAGCTACGGGAACATTCGGCGAAAATTCATCGGAAGCCCGCCAGTACACGATGAAGTATAAAGGACGGTTAACGATGCCGGAAGAATTTGGAGAAATAATAATACGAAGTACGGAAGACGGAGAAGTGTTGAGATTGAAAGACATTGCCGATATAGAATTAGGACAGGACAGCTACTCTTTTCGCGGAACGCTTGACGGACACCCCGGAATTGCCTGTATGGTGATGCAAACAGCAGGCTCCAACGCAACCGCTATAAACCGGCAAATCGATGCCTATATGCAGGAAGCAACCAAAAACCTTCCCAAAGGTGTTGCCATCGAAAAGCTGGTGAGCAGCAACGATTTTCTCTTTGCATCCATCAACGGAGTCGTCAAAACGCTTATGGAGGCAATCCTGCTTGTTATCCTGATAGTATATGTATTTCTGCAGGACATCCGTTCGACCCTCATTCCGCTTGTGGGAGTAATCGTATCGCTCGTCGGTGCGTTTGCTTTTATGTATCTGGCGGGATTCAGTATCAATATGCTTACCCTGTTCGCCCTTGTACTGGTTATCGGTACGGTGGTGGACGACGCCATTATTGTAGTAGAGGCTGTACAGGCTCGCTTCGACTCAGGCTACCGTTCGCCCTATTCGGCAAGTCTGGACGCCATGAAAGGTATCAGTAATGCCGTTGTAACTTCGTCGCTGGTTTTCATGGCGGTGTTTATTCCCGTTTCGTTCATGGGCGGAACTTCGGGAACATTTTACACGCAATTCGGTTTGACAATGGCGGTCGCCGTAGGTATTTCGGCAGTCAACGCCCTCACGCTAAGTCCTGCCCTGTGTGCCGTATTTCTACGCCCTTATCCGGGCGAAGACGGTACGCGGAAAAAGAACTTTGCCACCCGTTTCCGTACAGTATTCAACGTTGCTTTCGGAGTTTTGGCAAAGAAGTACAGGATGAGCGCCCTGTTTTTTATCAAGCGGAAATGGCTTGTATGGGCTACTCTTGCCTCCTCAGCCGTGATGCTCGTTGTGCTGATGAATACAACAAAGACCGGCTTGGTACCGGAAGAAGACCAGGGTAATATATTCGTCAGCATAACCGCCGCGCCAGGCAATTCGCTTGCCACAACCGACGAAATCATGAAGGAAATAGAAGAACGGGTAAAAGCCATTCCGCAAATCAGCCATGTTATGAAAACGACAGGCTACGGCATGCTTGCAGGAGAAAGCAGTTCGTCCGGCCAGTTGATATTTATTCTGAAACATTGGAGCGAACGCCCTAATGACGGGGATAATATTCAGGCTGTTATCAATGAAATTTATGCCCGTACGGCAGATATAAAAGATGCTACGCTGTTCGCCATGTCTCCGGGCATGATTCCCGGCTACGGCATGGGAAATGCGCTGGATATAAACCTGCAGGACAGGACGGGCGGCGACATCGCGGCTTTCTACAGTGTGGCGCAGCAGTATATCGGCGCACTGAACCGGCGTCCCGAAATAGAAGTCGCCGTTTCGGGCTTCAACATAAACTATCCCCAGTGGCAGGTCGAAGTGGATGCTCCCAAATGCCTGCGTGCAGGTGTTTCTCCCAACGAAGTCCTCTCCACGCTTGGCGGATACTATGGCGGAATGTACGTGTCGAACTTCAACCGCTTTTCCAAAATATACAGAGTGATGGTTCAGGCTGCGCCGGATTACAGAGCCGTCGAAGCCTCCCTGAATAACGCGCATGTACGGCTGAATAACGGTGAAATGGCTCCGTTAAGCCAGTTTGTTTCGCTCACAAAAGTGTACGGAGCCGAAGAACTTGTTCGCTTTAACATGTACAACTCCATCAGTATCAATGCAACGCAGGCGGCGGGATACAGCACAGGCGACGCTATAAATGCCGTCAGGGAAACTGCCGAAGTATCGCTGCCAACAGGATACAGCTACGAGTTTGGGGGAATTACCCGCGAAGAAAACCTGCAAACCAATACCGTGTATGTCATTTTTGCTATCTGTCTGCTTATGGTATATCTGATTTTGAGCGCCCTGTACGAAAGCTTCCTTATCCCCTTTGCCGTTTTGCTGAGTGTTCCGCTGGGCTTAACGGGGAGCTTTCTATTCAGCAAAATCATGGGAATGGAAAACAACATCTACCTGCAAACCGGCCTGATTATGCTGATAGGACTTTTAGCAAAAACCGCCATCCTGCTCACCGAATACGCCGTTGAGAGGCGCAGGGCGGGCATGAGCCTTGCCGCCGCCGCGCTGAATGCCGCGCAAATCCGCTTCCGCCCGATACTGATGACGGTACTGGCTATCATTTTCGGCATGTTGCCGCTGGTATTTGCCACCGGCGTGGGAGCCAACGGAAACCGGTCGTTAGGCACCGGCGTTGTGGGAGGCATGCTTGTCGGAACACTGGCGTTGCTGCTTTTTGTTCCGGCGCTGTTTATCGTATTTCAGTGGTTACAGGAAAAAGTGCGCCCGATGCAGGGAAAAACAATGGAGGAAAAGCAATGAAAAAGACAATATTAATCATTATTACGGTTGCCTCTTTGAGCGGTTGCGGGATATACGGCACATACACGCGCCCCGAAGTGCAGACAGACAATCTTTTCGGAGAAAACATAAATACAACAGATACGGCAACCATAGCCCGCTTGCCGTGGCATGAAATCTTTACGGACATCCATTTACAGGCGTTAATCCGTGCGGCACTGGACAGCAACGCCGATTTGCAGATTGCCCGCCTGCGCATCACACAGGCGGAAGCCTCACTGAAAGCCGCCGGACTGTCGTATTTTCCCGCCATTTCCTTAAATCCGCAGAGCGCTGTCAGCCATTTCGGCGGAAACCCTGCCGTCAAAACATACCAGCTACCGCTAAATGCCAACTGGGAAGTGGACATTTTCGGCAGGCTGACCAATGCCAGACAGCAGCAGAAAACCGTACTGGAACAGAGCGAAGCCTACCGTCAGGCAGTGCAAACCTCGCTGACAGCCAATATAAGCAACTCCTACTATACGTTGCTGATGCTGGACGGTCAGTTAAAAGTCGCCATTGAAACGGCATCTGTATGGGGAGAAAATGTGCGGGTCATACGTGCGCTGAAAGCGGCAGGGCGTAGTAACGATGCTGCGGTTACACAAACGGAAGCCGGCAAACTGGCGGTAGATGCTTCCGTCATCGACCTGAAACGGCAGTTGACAGAAGTTGAAAATGCGCTGTGCGCCATGTTGGGTGAAACACCACATGCAATCGTTCGCGGCATACTCGAAAACCAGTCGCTGCCCGGAACTTTACCGCTGGGAATCCCCTTGCAACTGCTGTCCAACCGTCCCGACGTGCGGAGCGCAGAAGCCTCGTTAAGACAGACTTTTTATGCCGTCAACGAAGCCCGTTCATATTTTTACCCTTCCCTTACGCTAAGCGGGAGTACGGGTTGGACAAACAGCGGAGGGGCGGCAATAACCAATCCGGGCGCTTTGCTCTGGCAGATAGTCGGCTCCCTTACGCAACCGCTATTCAATCAGGGCAGGAATAAAGCCCGTCTGAAAATTGCCAAAGCCGGTCAGGAAGAAGCCAAACTTGTATTTCAACAAACGTTGCTGGATGCTGGCGTGGAAGTAAACAACGCGCTGACGCTGTATCAGACCGCCCGTGAGAAGGTCATCATTTACGAAAAACAAATCGAATTATTAAAGTCGGCTGTAAACAGTACAAAATTGCTGATGCAGCACAGTAGCGCCACCTATCTTGAAGTGCTGACGGCGCAACAAACGTTATTGCAGGTTCAACTGTCGCAGATTGCCAACCGGTTCGACGAAGTTCAGGGCGTAATCAACCTGTACCGGGCGTTGGGCGGAGGGTGGGAGAAAAACCTTGACGCAATTGAATAACCAAAACCGGTATCGAATTATAAATAAAGACCGGTTAAATAATTCTTTAAATATATACATCGTATGCAACAATTTGTAAAGACAAAGCTAATAACTTTGATGAGAGAACCAACAAAAAAAGTCGCTCCTGACATCGAATGGGAGAAATCACACAAAATGTTTGCCAAAACGGTGTTTATGGCAAATACAATATACTTTTGTGTAAACCTATAAAAATCAGACCATGAATAGTTATTTAAAGATTTTTGAAATAATAATGGCAGGAATGCTCTTTTCCTCCCAATCGCATGCAAAAAGTATAAAAGTTGATTTTTCCGTTATTGAGAAAGAAATAACTACTTCAGTGGTGAGCGACAGCTATGGATATATATGGATTGGAACGAGTAAAGGCCTATATAAATATGATGGGAACAATCTTACTAAATACTCCAGAGACAGTACTCATGTTTCGTTGATGCACAGTATGATTCAAAATGTACTGACTGATGATAATGGGGCTGTATATGCATGTAATATCTACGGTTACTCTAAATATAACAGGGAAAAAGATACTTTTTATAATGTGTACAGCCGGATTTCCAATATTTCTGTCCAACAAAAACTGCCTGACGGAAATTTTCTTGCTTACATAGATAATAGCCAATTGGCGATTGTCAACGAAACGCTTGAGAAAGTTCTCCATACTATACCGATGGGGCCAAATTTAGTGTATAATTCATGCATTGATATGGGAAACGGTAATTATTGTGTGTATGAACCACAGTCAATACTTATTGTAGACGCAGGCTTAAATATCGTTTCCCGGACTGATGTAGATACTAAGATTAATCACATTCTGATTGCCGATGGAAGAATATTTGTTGCAACAGATAATGGTATAAAGATGTTTTCATTTTCCGGACAGGAAGTACATTCAAATCCTTTGTTGATAAAACGCTGTTCAGGGAAATATATTAATCTTATAACTAAAGATACAGCCGGAGATATTATTGTAGGAATTGCAGATGAAGGGCTTTACCGCTATTCACACGAGAATGATAAGATTAGTTTTATCCGTTCATTTGACGAAAGTGATGGCGATAGCCGGGGATTTAGGTTTTTATTTTTAGATACGGGAAACAGGTTATGGATAAATCGTCCTCTGTACCAATATAAGGTAGGCTGTTTTATTATTGAAACGGTTTCTAAATTTCCCGAATTTACAGAACTCGTATCTCCTGATAACCTCCATAGTATAGAGCTGCCTATTTATAAAATTGATACAGATGAGGATAATCGTCTTTTTGTTTTGAGCGAGGGAGGGATATGGTTGTTGGATAATAATAGCGGTTTATTTAAAAAGGTACAGTTGGAGGAGGCTGACTCCAATTGTATCCATTTTAAAATAGATGATCAAAACCGTCTATGGTTGGTCAAATTTGATAAAATATATACGTATCAAATAGAACAGGACAACTTCCGCCTTTTGAAATGCACTAAACTGGGAAAAGGCTGGCAGTCAGAAGTCAATATCATAGATTTGCATGATGACTATCTTTTCTTCATGGATGATTACCGCATCGTTTCTTTTAATAAAAACATAGAAGCATCTGTTTTTTTCATCCCGGAGAGAATGCCTGATTATAATGCACCTTTAGTTGCGCCTTCAGGTAAAAATATCTTATTCAGAATAAATAAAGGAGACTATGTGTGTTTTCATCCTGAAAAAGGTTTTTGGGAATATTCCGGGATGAAAATAAAACATTACATTATGGATATTATGACCGATTCTAAAGGGAACCATTGGTTTTCAACTTTTGATATGGGAGTAGTTATAGGGAGACCCGACAGTACATTATTTACCTTGGATTTGGCTACCGGTTTGCCTGATAATACAGCCTATGAATCGGTCGAAGATATATTGGGAAATATATGGATTACAACAACAAACGGACTTGTTAAATATTATCCGGGAAGAGGGAAAATAGTCAATTATAACGAAGTTGGTGGAAAACTTTATGATTTACGGAGAGAATGCCTTATGAAAGCTAAAAACGGCGACGTCTATGTTTGCGGAAGAAGCTGTATTTTGAAAATTAATGCCGGATATAATTACGACGAATTAATACCTCCAATTCCTTTGATAGATTATGTAATGGTGAATGGAAATGATCTTATCGGAATTCCTGATAAACTTGTGTTGAAACATGCCCAAAAACATTTGTACTTTAGTTTCGCATCTATTGATTTTATTCGTTCGGACATGATACACTATGAGTACAGAATGGATGGTTATGATAATGATTGGAATGATATAGGGAATTATACAAATGCTATTTACACAAATCTTCCTCCGGGAGAATATACCTTTATGCTAAGGGCGCGATATTGGGGAGGAGAAAATTACACTTCAACTTCTGTTTTGCCTATTCATATAAAGTATGCTTTTTGGCAGCATCCTGTTTTTTTGTTGCTGACTGGATTATTGCTATGTACCGGTATCGTATATTTGATTTCGTTATTTATCCGAATGAAAATAACAGGGGCAAAATATCGCTTTAAAGCAGAGAATGAAGAACTTAAAGTAAATCTGTTTTCTAATCTCTCTCATACCTTTCGAACTCCTATTTCGCTAATTATTGCCCCGTTTTATGAATTGGTTGATAAACATAAATGGACGGAAAGCGAAGGCGATCTTATAAACACTATTGACAAAAACCTTGCACGTATCATGCAGTTAACCGGACAGTTAATTGACTATGATAATGAACAGAATATTTTAGATAATCCGGGTTATAATTTACAAATAATAGAAAAAGACATAACCCCTATTATTAGGGATGTTGCGGAAGTTTTTCGCTCGACAATGATAAAAAACGGACTTTCATTCTCCATTGATATGCCCGAATCATTTGTACTCCCGTTAGATGAAGACAAAGTAATGAAGATATTTTATAATCTGATAAGTAATGCTGTGAAATATACATCAAAAGGGGGGAATATAAAAATATCCGTATATAAAAAAGATTGCAGTTTATGTTTATCTGTGGCAGATACGGGCGTCGGCATTCCGGATAATATGAAGCAAAAGATATTTGAGAGATATTTTAAAAATGAGAAGGACAAGGCTCGAAAGGAAATACGTAGTTTTGGTGTAGGCCTGGCTCACACCAAACAGTTAGTCTCATTACACAAAGGCGAAATCCTGGTTTCCGACAATAAACCGAGAGGGGTCATATTCACCTTTACCCTTCCTCTCGGTCTAAACAGCTATGAAGAATCGGAGGTCATAATAAATAAAGATTATATATTAGACATAGCGGAATCGGACAAGTTGAATGAAAAAACACAAGAAAATGAGGATTTGAAGCTCCATATTCTGATAGTAGAAGATAATGATGAAATGTCACATTTCCTGCAACAATATTTAAACGAAGAATACAGCATCATAAAGGCAAAAGATGGTATTGAGGCAATAGAAGCTTTTAGTAATAATACTGTTGATCTGACTATAACGGATGTGATGATGCCAAGGATGAACGGTTACGATTTATGCAAATGGATTAAAGGGAATCCGGAATATTGTCATATACCCGTTGTTATATTGACTGCAAAATCCTCTACCATCGATAAACTGGAAGGTATAGGATGCGGAGCAGAAGCATACATAACCAAGCCTTTTGAAGCTAAACTCCTTCGTGCTACAATTTCAACTATTATAGAAAACAAACAAAAAGTTCAACGCTCCTTGCACCTTAATAAGAGTGTTACGGATTCTGTGCCGACAAACTTAACGGATGTGAAAATAAATGTATTGGACAAACGTTTCATGGAAAAACTGTATTTGCAATTAAACGAACATCTTACTGATATCAATTTTGGAATTACCGAGATTTGTCGTGAAACAGGGTTTAGCAGAACAAGTTTTTATAAGAAAATTCGAGCGCTTACAGGAATAACCCCCTATGATTTTATTACGAACTATCGCTTTTCGAAAGTTGTGGAAATAATGAAAACAGGCGATTATACGTTGGC
Source organism: Bacteroidales bacterium (assembly GCA_031264715.1). GTDB lineage: Bacteria > Bacteroidota > Bacteroidia > Bacteroidales > UBA4181 > JAIRLS01. The sequence continues at coordinate 10,180 of JAISDP010000109.1, read as the reverse complement.
TGAGATTGCCGAAATGACCGGATTTTCCAGCCCATCTGCTTTTTCCCGAAAATTTCGTTCCGAATTTGGTGTGACACCCAGTGAATACTATAAAAATGTACTTCAAACAGAGAATAAATAACCTTATTTTGGAGATAAAACACACACACAGAACAGATACGCTTAAAAGCAACTCAGGCAGAATATTCGTTAATAGTCAGAACTCCTATACTTGTCGCAAACTAAAAAGCAACAGAACCATAAATCAGTTTACTATTTATTTAACCACCTGGGGTGGTTGGCATTCCATTGGCAGGGTGTCAGGCTTGTCTAAGATCGGAAGCATATTCCTTGTATATTGATGAGATAAGCCTCTGTTGAAGAAGATGCCTACCTTTTTTTCAAAAGGTACCGACCTCTTTGAAAAAAGGTCGGTACCTCTTTAGAAAAAGGTAGGCATGAAATTTTCAACACCGGATGCAGTCATCATTCTGTTGGCGAATAATGCGTTGTAATCAGCGAATGTAAGGGGGGTAGTATAGGAGTACTGAATAGTACGAAATGCAAAGTTTTTGAACAAAACGCAAATCATTTGAAGCAAATTGCAAAGTAAAAGAAATGCTCTGCAAACTCCTTTCTTGTATAAATCTGTAACATTGCAAATAAATTTCGGTAGTGCAATCCTTGTCGGTTATGAACTGCCGGACTTTTTGTTAAACATTTAATTCTAACATTTTGCAGATTATGAGAAAAATTAAACGAGACAATGTGATTAAAGGATTAATTTTATTGGCATTTATTTATTTGGGAATGTCCGATATGTTTGCCCAAACAAAAATCAGGCTAACAGGTACCATTACAGATCAAACCACGAATGAGCCTTTAATAGGAGTCAGCGTTCTGGAAAAGGGCACCAATAATGGCGTAGTTTCAGATTTAGACGGGAATTATACGCTGAACGTAACAGATGGGGTTGGAATAGTCTATTCTTATGTAGGCTATTTAACGCAAGAAAAAACAGCCGTACAAGGTGTTATAAATGTATCGATGGTAGAAGATACACAACACTTGGATGAAGTGGTGATTGTCGGTTACGGGGTACAAAAGAAGAGTTCCGTAACAGGCGCTATTTCGCAGGTGAAAGCCGAGGATATGCTCAACCGCACCATTACCCGCCCTGAACAGGCTTTGCAGGGAAAGACTGCAGGAGTACAGATTGTGCAAGGCTCGGCGGCGCCGGGTTCATCGCCCGATGTACGTATCCGCGGGCTGAGTTCCAATTTCAGCTCTGCACCACTCTTTGTGGTGGACGGGCGTATTGCCACGAACGGTATCGGAGGAATCGACCCCAATGACATCGAAAGCATGGAAGTTCTCAAAGATGCTGCTTCATCAGCCATCTACGGTATTGCTGCAGGGAATGGAGTGGTGCTTATCACTACCAAAAAAGGAACGATGGGTAAGAGCTCCATCAGCTACGATTTCCAAACCTCTACGCAGGCGATCGCGCGCATACCCAAGGTGATGAATGCCGAGCAATACATCGACTACATGACCGAAGCACAATATCTTACGATGGATGCTATCATGCAGAACTACGATTTCAAAACGAACACCGACTGGAGCAGGGAGACTTTTGAACCTTCTTTAATGATGCGCCACAACCTCGCTTTTCAGGGAGGTAACGCGGCGGGAGCCTACTACCTTTCGCTCTCTTACTTAGACAACGACGGCTATGTGAAGGGCGACAACGACAGCTACCGTCGCTACACGGCGACCATCAACGGCAGTTACAACATCAAGCCCTGGCTGGAAGTAGGAACGAACAACCAGGTTGAATACTACACACGCCGCAACATTGCGGAAGGATCGGAGTACGGTAGCCTCCTGATGTCGGTGTTGCAACTTGACCCGCTTACCCCCGTGAGTTATGCACCCGACAAGCTTCCTCCCCATATGCAAAGCGTGCTGAAAGACCTTTATCAAGACAAGGACGGAAACTATTACTCCCTCTCTCCCTATCAAATGAGCGATCAGTATAACCCTTTTATCATGCGCGACAGTCGCAAACATTCCGTCTCCAAAGGATACAACGTCAATGGTACGGTGTTTGCCAACTTTAAACCAATTAAGGAGTTGGTCGTTACTTCGCGCTTCGGTTACGAACTGTCGACAGCCAACGGCTATAACTTCAACCAACACTTCTATGCCAACGGCACTATCAGACAAGCCTACAACTCGTTGGATGTCTCCGTCAATACACCGGTGAGCTACCAGTGGGAAAACTTTGCCAATTACACTCAAAGCTTCGGCAGTCACAATGTGAACGCCATGCTGGGTTCTTCCATCCGCCAAAGTTTCAACTACGGCGTGACGGGGAGAATCAATGGCAGCGACACCGACCTGGGTATCCCTGACGAGCCGCTGTTTGCTTATCCCGGTTATGCTTCGCCAACGGCCGTCAGGTCGGTTGGAGGAGGCGAAGAAACAAGAGTGTCGTGGTTTTCCGTTTTCGGGCGACTGACCTATGATTATGCCAACCGCTATTTCTTTCAGGCCTCGTTGCGCCGCGACGGAGCCGACCTGTCCACTTTGCCGCTGAATAAACGTTTCGGATATTTCCCTGCCGTATCGGCCGGATGGGCGGTGTCTAACGAGAACTTCTTCGAACCGCTGCTTGATGCGGTATCTTTCCTCAAACTGCGCGCCAGTTGGGGACAGAACGGTTCACCATCAATGCTGGCAGGATCATGGACGTGGAGCAGTTCTATCGTACATACCACCACCAGCATCGGTCCCGGCGGACCTCCGCGAATAACTCCGGTAATATATCCTTTTACAAACGCACTGAATTATACTGACGCTTATTTTCCCAACGTGCTGGGCAATCCGGACTTGGGATGGGAACGCTCCGAACAGTTAGACCTCGGCTTTGACGCCCGTTTCCTGAACAACCGCCTGACACTTGGATTCGATTATTTCAACAAGACAACGAAAGACCTCATCATGACGGGCGTCACCCTTTCCACTATCGTGGGCAATACGGCTTCACCTATCAATGCGGGGAGTATCTCGAACAAAGGAGTGGAAGTGGAGCTTGGATGGAACGACCGGATCGGCGACTTTCGATATGGTATCAAAGCCAATTTAGCCACACTGCACAACGAAGTGACTGCCACCCATCTCTCGCTGCCACGCATCAACGGCGCACGGGTGCATACTAACGAAGGGATTACAGTCTTCGAGCGCGGCTATCCTGCTTGGTATATCCGGGGATTCAAGGTAGAAAGAATAGATCCGGCTACGGGCGACCCGGTGTTCATGGATCTCGAGCCGGACGGCATTATCAACGACGACGACCGGACGATGATAGGGAACTCTATGCCCGACTTCACCTATGGCCTCACGCTGACCGGCGCCTGGAAGGGTTTCGACCTTACACTCTTTGCCACCGGCGCTCAAGGCAACGACATACTGCTCTGCATGAACCGTGGTGACCGCCTTCAGGCAAATACGCTGAAAATATTTTACGACCAACGCTGGACGACGGACAACACCGGCGCTTCGAGGGCGCGCACGAATGCCTCCGACAAGGATAAATACTGGCTGAGTGATGCCTTTATCTATGACGGTTCATTTCTGAAGATCAAGCAAATCCAACTGGGATACACCCTTCCTTCTTCGATGTTGAACAAGATATACCTGAGCAGTGTGCGGGCGTATGTTTCGCTTGACGATTTCTTCACCTTTACTTCCTATCCCGGCTTCGACCCCGAAACTGTAGGCACAGGACAGGGAATGGGGCTTGACAAAGGCAATTATCCGGCTTCCAGGAAAATAGTTCTTGGAATGAATATCACTTTTTAAGCATGTTTAACCTTTTATAAAATAACAAAACACGATGAATACAATATTGAAAAATATCCTGTTAAGTTTGCTCGCAGCCGCTGTATTTTCACTTGTTTCTTGCGAGAATATGCTCGACAACGAACAGCATGGGGCATATACCCCTGAAGGTTTCTACAAGACGGACGAAGAGGCCGAACAAGCTCTGGCGGCTGTCTATGCCTATTATTCCAATTCGGGAAATTTATATAATATCTATTTCCTGAAAAATCTCCTCTCCGACGACTTCTGGTGCGGAGGTGGGGGGCGTGGTGACAATGCGCCAAATGAACAGTTGAACGAATATACCTTCAATGCCGACCATCCCTATCTAAGCGGCGCTTTCCAAAGTTTCTACGGGGTGATCTATCGCGCCAACCTGATACTGGAAAACGTGTCGGGCGCTACGCCGGTGCAGCTTCGCACCATAGCCGAGGCCAAAGTGTTCCGCGCCTTAGCCTACATCGACCTGATCTCAATGTGGGGTACCCCGCCGCTGGTTGATCATATTCTGGCCCCTGACGAATACCAGCAGCCTAATGGCGACCCTGCCGCCTTATGGGTACTGGTGGAAAATGACCTGACAGAGGCCATCTCTTCCAACGCTCTGCATGAAAAGGCGGGCGCCAACGACAATTCATCCTACCGCATCACCAAACAGTTTGCACAAGCATTACTCGGCAAGGTTTACATTTTTCAGGAAAAATTTGCAGATGCCATCCCCGTACTCGACCAGGTGGTTGCCTCCGGGAAGTATGAGTTATTATCCGGCAACCTTTATGAAAACATCCTGCAATATACCCATGAGAACAACAGCGAGTCGCTTTTTGAATGTAATTATCTGAGTGACCCTCAGAATACAACTATGAGCCTGTTTGCCTTGATGACAGGCTGGCGTACCGACTATATGACGCTCCCGGCAGGAAGTGGTATTTTCAACGGTACCTGGGGCTTTTGCAACCCACAGAAGGAGTTGTACGACGCCTTTGTCTCCACAGAAGGAGTCAACGGCTTGCGTTTGACACAAACAATGATAAATTACGAGCAGTTTACAGCGAAAGGATTTGCTATAAATTCCTCTAATTCGCTTTATAGTTGCGAAGGCTACCTGATGTGGAAAAGCCGTAAGGCCAACGATGAATTTGTTGAAGGCGTATTTGGGGGAAGTCACAATAACATTCGCATCATGCGTTATCCCGAAGTATTATTGCTGGCGGCCGAAGCACATATAAAAGGCGGCGGCGCGCAGGCAGCGACTTATGTGAATCAGGTGCGCGCACGGGCCGGACTGCCGCCCAAAGGCAATGTGAGCATGGAGGATGTGATGCTCGAAAAGCGCCTTGAACTCTGTGGTGAAAGCGTACGCTTCCAAGACATGCTCCGCTGGCGTATCGCCGATAAGATGAGCGCACAGGGAACGCAAACGCCTACGCTGTTGCCTAACGGAACGGTCACGTATGCACAGCTCAACAGCGCTTCGGTAGCCGGATTCAAGGAACGGCACTGGTTGCTGCCCTTCCCGCAGGCCGAATTGACAAACAACCCGAACATCACACAAAATCCGGGATGGTAATGTATCATTTAAAAAACAGAAACACCATGCAACACACAATAAAATCATGCTTTAATGCGGTAATCACAGCCGGATGGATACTGCTGTTTACCTCTTGCGAAAACAACACGATCGACCCCTTAAACGGAAAATATCCCGAGCCGGAAAACTATTCACTCAACACCGTATTGTCGCAGACCTCAGAGAAAGGCGCAGCGACCCGTACCTTTACGCTCGAACTCGGCGACGGTAGCCGATACCTTTCCGTAGAATTTACAGGTAACCGTTTGAATTACTTTTTAGCTCCCGGCAACTATACCATTGCCAACCGCGATGCGGCTAAAGCAGGCAACTACGTAGCCGGCGACGCCACAGGCGGCACCTGGTGGGTTGCGTCGGATGCAAGGCTCAAACTCATCGACGGGACGATCTTTGTCGAACTTGCCGGCGAAACCTATACCATCCGGGGTACGGTGATGCTCGAGGACGGTTCGATGATCCAAATCGCGTACACAGGTACTATTGTATTTGAAGCTGACCCACCAGCGTTCACTTACACTCGGGATGTTCAAAAGCCATACGTCTGGACGGTTGACAACGGCGCGACCTATACACCCGTACCTGGTTCGCAGTTGAACAGGATCAGTGTTTTGTCTGAGGGTATTCCGGTAGCATATTTCGAAATCGTAACGGAAGAAGACCCGGCTTCACTGGCGGGCACGTACCCTGTTAGCGGTGAAATTCGCGATGCAAACGGTGCGGTGGTGCGCGGCACGTATGTCGATTTACTCGCTTTGGGTTGGGGCACGGACATCATCAAGGGCGGTTCTTATTTTATATCTGAAGAAGGGATAGAACAGTTTCTCTTTGAAGGTAATCTTACCATTACCGATAACTCCGGAACGTTAAATTTCACAAGTTCTGATTTTCGCATTTTGGACATCACAACTCCTTTCTATGCACCGGTAGCGCTGCCCGGCGTTAAGAGCATAAATTACGTGGATGCTACAAGCTCAGCAGCCGGTGGCGCGTCTTTCGACCTGTTTGCCGCTTTGTATGTAGACTTGAGTCTGTTCGGTCTCACAGGATATACCGTGACGCTGAAAGTTGCAAGCCCTGACCTGACCGTAACGGTTGAGCAAGGGGCGATGGGCCCTACCTACACCTACACGGGTAGCGGGCAGTATGTGTCGTTTGATTTCAGCAGGGATGCGGCTTCCTTACCCGAAGGTATATATAAGGTAGTGGAAAACGGCTCGTCAGCCGTCGGCGACTGTCTTGCGGGCTATCCTTCATTGTTTGGCGCCGGCTTTATGGGAACCTTTGTGGGCAATGTAACCAACGGCGAAGTGACGGAAGAGGTCGTAACAGGTGGAACAGTTGAAGTCACCGCCGCCGGAATAAGTTTCAACCTGACAACCGAAAGCGGTACAATTTCAGGGAGTTATATCGGCATAATCACCTTACAGTAGCAAAACCCAGTTATATATAAAAGAATTGACCCGTTCGTCCTGCTGTTCCGCGACACGCCACAAAAGATTGATTTACCCAATAAAGACAAGCTCTTACTTATGGAAGAATATTTTAAATATCTCAGAGAAAATCATTAAACAATTATAGAAATGAAAAAAATAGTAATTTTATCCTTTGCCATAATGCTTTTTACCGCATCGCATGCACAACAGGTTTTGTTCGGCGGGCAAGACATCGTATCTCCCCAAATCAATGACAACAACACCGTTACGTTCCGCTTTACGGCGCCCAAAGCCATCAAAGTGCAACTAACCGGCGATTTTCTTCCTACTGTGAAAACGGATACACCTTTCGGACAGTTCGACGCTCCGGGCGTGGTTGATCTGACAGAAGGAAAAGAAGGCGTATGGGAATATACGACTCCCAAACCACTCGCTTCGGAACTGTATAGTTATTCATTTATTGTAGATGGACTACGTGTACCTGATCCGAATAATGTGTATCTAAACCGTGATGTGGCGTCGGTAACGAATATCTTCCTTATTAAAGGAGGAATAGCCGATTTGTTCAGTGTGAATGATGTGCCGCACGGAACCGTGGCCCGTCGCTGGTACAACAGTCCGGCGTTGAACATGGACAGGCGGGTAACGATTTATACGCCTCCCGGCTACGAACAAAGTAAGGAGACATATCCGGTATTCTATCTGTTGCATGGCGCCGGCGGTGACGAAGAAGCGTGGATAGCCCTCGGGCGTACTTCGCAAATACTCGATAACCTGATTGCGCAGGGAAAGGCGAAACCCATGATTGTGGTGATGACAAACGGCAATGCCGGTCAGCAAGCTGCTCCGGGCGAATCGCCCAAAGGCATGTACAAACCATCGTTTATGGGTGATACCCGCATGGACGGTGATTTTGAAAAGGCATTCCCCGACGTGATAAAGTTTATAGAAAGCAATTACCGCGTGAAAAAAGAGAAGAAAAACCGAGCCATTGCAGGGCTTTCGATGGGAGGCTTCCATTCCATGCATATTTCCAAGCAGTATCCTGATTTGTTTGATTATGTCGGGCTGTTTTCTGCCGCCATTATGCCGAACGAAAATGCTCAGTCGGAGATTTATAAGAATACGGAAGGGAAGCTGCAAACACAGTTTGCTAAAAAGCCCAAGCTATACTGGATTGCTATCGGCAACACCGACTTTTTATTCCAGGCGAACACCGATTATCGCACAATACTGGATGAAAAAGGGTATCCGTATGTTTACCGCGAATCGGACGGCGGTCATATCTGGAAAAACTGGCGTATTTATCTGACGGAATTTGCACCAATGTTGTTTAAATAAAGGAGTATAATAAAAATTTTATGAGATTTGCAAATTTATTAATCGGCGTGGCTGTCTGTTGCAGCCATGCCGTATCCCTCACAGCTCAGGTTAAATTGAATGCATCAAATATTGATGATGTTATTTCGCAAATGACACTGGAGGAAAAGGTACGAATGCTAATTGGACGTGGCATGGCAATGGGGCCGGATGTTAAATTTCCGGGTACAGCGGGTAGCACGTATGCTATTCCAAGGTTGAGAATACCTTCAGTCTATATGGCAGACGGCCCTTTTGGCGTTCGAATGAATGCACAAAGGGAATATGACAGTCACAATTACTATACAACGGAGTTCCCTTCCGGGATAACAGTTGCATCTTCCTGGGATGTGGATGTAGCTTATGCGATCGGGAAAGCGATTGGGATAGAGATAAAGGAATATGGATTGGACATACTACTGGCTCCGGGTGTTAATATACATCGTAATGTATTATGTGGCAGAAATCATGAATATTATTCGGAGGATCCGGTTATTACCGGTAAGATAGCTACGGCTTATATCAATGGAGTTCAAAGTACAGGCGCCGGAACATCTATAAAACACTTTATGGCAAATAATCAGGAATCTAACCGAAATGCGAATGATTCTCGTGTCAGTCAACGTGCCTTGCGCGAAATTTATCTGAAAGGGTTTGAGATAGCCATTAAAGAATCGAGACCCTGGACAGTTATGACGGCTTATAACAAGCTTAACGGATTATATACCTGTGAGAATGTAGAACTAACCGAAACAATTCTGCGCGATGAATGGGGGTATGAAGGGCTTGTTATTTCCGACTGGAATGCGGGTACGGACGCCGTCGTTTCCATGAAAGCAGGAAACGATATGATGCAGCCCGGGCAAGACAGACAATATGAAACTATATTGAAAGCTGTACAAAACGGAGAATTATCCGAATCTATTATTGACAGAAACGTAAAAAGAGTGTTGGAGATGGTTGTAAAAAGCTTAAGTTTTGCAGGATATAACTATTCGAATGAACCTGACTTGAAGAGCCATGCCCGATTAGACAGGGAAACCGCTGCAGAAGGAATGGTTCTTCTGAGAAATAACAGGGATGCTTTGCCTTTTGGCGACCATGTGAAAAATGTAGCATTGTATGGAGCAAGCTCTTATGATATCATTCCCGGTGGAGTTGGATTTGGCGGAACGGGAACCGGCCGGTATACAGTATCATTGATTGAAGGATTACGCAAAGCCGGTTATACAGTAGATAAAGATATGTTAGGGCGTTATAGAAAACATCTGGCTGATGAAGAAAAACGTCTTTTCCCAAATGGGAGACCTCCATTTTCATTGCGTCCTCCGGCGCGGGCAGCAGAGATGGTTCATTCTACAGAAGAACTGAATAATGAAGCCAAGAATAATGATTTGGCTATTATTACTATTGGCAGAACATCAGGAGAAGTAACAGACCGAACTGAAGCAGAATTTAATCTGACAGCAGCAGAAACAGAACTTATCGTCTCCGTCAGTAAAGCTTATCGTTCTGTAGGAAAGAATATTGTTGTAATTCTGAACATCTGTAGCCCGATAGAAACAGCTTCCTGGAAAGATCAGGCGGATGCTATCCTTTGTGCGTGGCAACCAGGTGAACAAGCCGGGAACAGCATGGTTGATATACTGAGTGGAAAGGTAAATCCATCAGGTAAATTACCTATGACTTTTCCTGTTAGCTACGGAGATTCCCCTTCAGATTTGAATTTCCCATCCAATTATGAACCACAAGGGTTCGGTTATGGGCCAAGAAACGACGACGGATTAAAAGAATTGGTAAAAGATATAGATTACACCAATTACGAAGAAGGAATCTATGTTGGTTACAGATATTTCGATACATTTAATAAACAAGTGTCTTATCCCTTTGGCTTCGGACTTTCTTATACAACATTTGAGTATGAAGTGGT
>JAISDP010000086.1 GCA_031264715.1 Bacteroidales bacterium | reverse complement strand
TTTTTTGCCAAAACATGTAAAATGTAAATTTTTTGTTACTACCTTTGCAGCGTTTGACAAAAATAGCGTCGTGAAAAACAAATTCTTTTTGTTCGCCATCCTTATTGCTTGCTTTGTGGCACTGGTTTTTATAAAGCCTGTGGAAGCTACAGGCATATCTATGGACGGCAGTCAAAACAGGGAAACAGAGATTAGCTGCATCACGGAGCCATACAATTGCATGGCAATCCTTTGCGAAACGACGAATTTTAATTTCTCGGCGCGAACGGTAACTACTTGTAACCAAGCCCCTAAAACATTTGAACGACTTGGTAACATTCTGTCTGCCGGAAAGAATTTTAAAATTGAGGTTTCTGTTGAAAACTATATTTTTGGGGTAGAATCCTTAGCTTATTACCTCGACAATTTCGCAGAGTTGAGGAGACTGAACATTTAATTGCAACTGTTGTAGTATTGAGATTGTACCAAATGTCTGTTATCCCGTGCTTGACGTGGGACACCTTGGAATTGATTTTCAGGGGATTGCGGCTTTCCGTTTCGTTACGCCCGCAATTGCAAAGGACTTTTGAGACAGCCTCATTATTGATTGTCCATATCAGGACAAGCGAAAATCTTTATAAATTTTAAATTTTATTTTATCGGAAACGTATCATTATGCATGTGGCATGGTTTGTGATGAACGAATTGTGCCCGATGATTCCGAAGAGGAAAAATCCGATGGTAAGAACAAGGAATAATGGATATTGAAACATACAGGCGCCACATACAAGCGACGGTAACTTTGGCAAACCTGCGACATTTGCCGGAGGTGGCGCCTTTATTGTTTCAGTTGCAAAGATAGAAAACCAACGATAAAAAATCAAAACTAAAAATAAATAAATCAAAAATCATCATGTCACAACAAAGTAAAATTAAAGATCTGATCGATCTGCGGGTCAAAGCCAAGCTGGGCGGCGGCGAAAAACGCATTGAGTCGCAACATGGCAAAGGAAAGCTGACAGCCCGCGAACGTATCGAACTGCTGCTGGACGAACGCAGCTTCGAAGAATTTGATATGTTCGTCACCCACCGCTCGCACGACTTCGGGCTGGAAAACGAGAGTTACCTGGGCGACGGCGTAGTGACCGGCTACGGAACCATCGACGGACGTCTGGTGTATGTCTATTCGCAGGATTTCACCGTATTTGGGGGCTCGTTAAGCGAAACGTTCGCCAGGAAAATATGCAAAGTGATGGACCAGGCCATGAAAACAGGCGCCCCGGTGATCGGATTGAACGACTCGGGTGGAGCGCGTATACAGGAAGGCGTGCAGAGTCTGGCCGGCTATGCCGAGATTTTCCAGCGCAACATCATGGCTTCGGGCGTTGTCCCGCAAATTTCGGCCATCTTCGGTCCGTGCGCCGGCGGAGCGGTGTATTCGCCTGCTTTGACCGACTTCATCATGATGTCGAAGGAAAACAGTTACATGTTTGTAACAGGACCTAAAGTAGTAAAAACAGTTACTAACGAAGTGGTTACCGATGCCGAACTGGGCGGCGCCATGGTACATGCCTCCAAATCGGGCGTGACTCATTTTGTAGCCGACACCGAAGAGGAAGGTATCATGTTGATACGGAAATTATTGAGCTTTATCCCCCAAAATAACCTCGAAGAACCGCCTCTGGTCGCGTGTATCGACCCGATCGACCGCCTGGAAGACGCTCTGAACGAGATCGTACCGGACAATCCCAATAAACCGTACGACGTGAAAGACGTCATCCACGCCGTTGTGGATCATAACGAATTTATGGAAGTGCACCGCCACTATGCGCCCAACCTTGTAGTGGGTTTCGCGCGGTTCAACGGCGCTTCTGTCGGCATCGTGGCCAACCAGCCCAAATACCTGGCCGGTGTGCTCGATATCAATGCATCGCGTAAAGGCGCTCGCTTTGTGCGCTTCTGCGACTGCTTCAATATTCCCATCGTGACGCTGGTGGACGTGCCGGGCTTCCTCCCGGGAACAGCCCAGGAATATGGCGGGATTATCATACACGGAGCTAAATTCCTGTTTGCATACGGCGAAGCTACCGTGCCGAAAGTAACCGTTACATTGCGCAAATCATACGGCGGGGCGCACGACGTGATGAGTTGCAAGCAACTGCGCGGCGACATCAACTATGCGTGGCCAACTGCCGAGATTGCCGTAATGGGCGCCAGCGGAGCCACCGAAGTGCTTTTCGGACGTCAGGTCAAATCAATGGAAAATCCCGATGAAAAGGCCAAGTTTATTGCCGAAAAGGAACAGGAGTATACCGACAAGTTTGCCAATCCGTATGTTGCCGCCAAATTCGGTTTCATCGACGATGTGATTGAACCGCGCAACACTCGTTTCCGCGTGATCAGGGCATTGCAGGCGCTGGCTACCAAGAAGGATACCAACCCGCCGAAAAAGCACAGTAATATTCCCTTATAATGAGACTCCCAAGCCCTTCCCCGAAAGGAAGAGGCTTCCTAAAAATAATTTTAAGTATGAAAAATATCATAAAATTAATAGTCGCAACCTGTGTGCCGGCTTTATTGTTAAAGCCTGTACTGCTGGCGCAGGAAAGGACGGACACGCTACAGGCTGCGTCATTTGAAGCATACGACCCGTTGATCCCGCAGTTGTTCGCCTTCGACAAGAAGAACGACATTTTTGCGGGCATCAATAATGTGGATAACAAGATCGTGCTTGTCCGCCGCAAGGGTACCGAACTGTCCATTACCCATTCTTACCTGGTAGACAACGTATCGGGCCGGCACGATACGGAACATATTTACCGTCCGAAAAGCGTGGCCATATATGAGGATCATGTGGTGTTCCTCGCTTCGCACCGCGACAGTTGCTACCTGGCCGTACTCGACCTGAACGGAATATTAGTGCAAAAGCTAAGATTCCCCGGTGAAGCAAGCGCGTTCAGCTATAGTGCGTCGGCCAGGGAACTGTACATATCGGGTGAAAATGTGACCGGGTTTGATGTCATCGCCCTGGATGCCAGTCGCGGGATGAACCGTATCAACCTGGAAAATGCAGCATCGCTGCATTACCAGAAACCGCGCCTGAGCGAAGTGATTGCTGTACGCGACCCGTGGGGGGTCGGCATGTCGGTGATCGCCATGAGCGTGGTGTTTCTCGCCCTGCTGATGCTTTACTTAGTGTTTAAACAGGTGGGCGTACAATTGATCTCGATACAGGACCGCAGAAACCGCAAGGTTAAAAAAATATCCAAAGCGGAGGCTATTGCCTCAACCGGTGATATCAGCGGCGATGTGTATGCAGCCATCACGGCGGCTATTCATCTGTATAATGAGGAATTGCATGACGAAGAAAATACCGTGTTGACCATCCATAAAGTGTCGCGTGCTTATTCGCCCTGGAGTTCCAAAATACATGGATTGAATACCTATTTTAACAGATAGAAGCCCCACCCCCTACCCCCTCCCCCAAAGGGAGGGGGACGCGCTTCTCAAAGGAGCAGGGGAACACGTTAAGTAAGTAATCCAAGTAATCAATAAAGAATAAATCCAATAACCCAATAAATCAATGACGCCTCTTTTGCAGTAATACCGTTGCAAAGCGTTCTTCCCCTCTCCTTAGGAGGGAACACTTTAAGTAAGTAATCCAAGTAATCAATAAAAGAATAAATCCAATAACCCAATAAATCAATGACGCCTCTTTTGCAGTAATACCGTTGCAAAGCGCTCTTCCCCTCTCCTAAGGAGAGGGGTTAGGGGTGAGGCTTTTTAAATATTATATGTGATGAAAAAATATAAATTCACCATCAATGGCACCAATTATGCTGTTGAAGTCAATAGTGTTGAAGACCAAACCATAGAATTAAATGTGAACGGTACTCCTTATACCGTACTTGTCGACAGGGAGATCAAACAGACCAAAACCCCGAAATTAGTACGTTCGGTGGCTGTTCCCTCCACCGATCAGGCAGCTCAGGTAACTTCCCAGGTGAAGACCGGGACAATCAAATCGCCGCTTCCGGGGACGATTCTCGATATCTTTGTGAAACCGGGCGATAAGGTGACCATTGGTCAAAAGATTCTTCTGCTGGAAGCCATGAAAATGGAAAACAACATTGAATCGGACAAGGCCGGGACGGTTACCGAGATCAAGATTTCGAAAGGAAGCGCCGTAATGGAAGGCGATGTGTTACTTATAATAGGAGAGTAACGTCATGATAACACTCCAAGCTTCCTCCGCGTTCTTCGACTTTGTGAAGAGCCAGATGGTCCAGTTCTTTGAATACACGGCATTTGCCAATTTCACATGGGGGCATTTGCTGATGATTTGCATCGGGCTGGCTTTTGTAGCCATGGCCATCATCAAGGAATACGAACCCTTGTTGCTGATCCCCATCGGTTTCGGTATCATCATCGGTAATATACCGTTTTTCCCGGGGTTATCCATCGGTATTTACGAAAACAACAGCGTGTTGAACATCCTCTACCACGGTGTGCGCAATGGATGGTATCCGCCGCTGATCTTCCTTGGTATTGGGGCAATGACCGATTTCTCGGCGCTGATCTCGAATCCCAAGCTGATGTTGATTGGCGCCGCGGCGCAATTGGGTATCTTCGGGGCGTATGCTATTGCCTTGCTGGTCGGGTTCACTCCGGCCGAAGCAGGCGCTATCGGCATTATCGGCGGCGCCGACGGCCCTACGGCTATCTTCACGGCATCAAAGCTGGCTCCCGACTTGTTGGGCGCCGTGGCTGTGTCAGCTTATTCGTATATGGCGCTTGTGCCGGTGATCCAGCCTCCCGTGATGCGTCTGTTCACTACCCACAAGGAACGTTTGATCCGTATGCGGCCGCCTCGCCAGGTATCGCGTACCGAAAAGATCTTCTTCCCCATGATCGGTATCCTTCTTACCTGTTTCATCGTTCCTTCGGGCTTGCCGCTGCTGGGCATGTTGTTTTTCGGCAACCTGCTGAAAGAAAGCGGCGTTACCAAGCGTTTGGCTACCACGGCCAGCGGCCCGATGATCGACATTGTGACCATCCTGATCGGCCTCACCGTAGGCGCTTCCACTCAAGCCACTACCTTCCTTACCGCCAAGTCGATAGGAATCTTTGGCCTGGGCGCTATTTCATTTATCATTGCCACTGCAGGCGGCGTCCTTTTTGTGAAGTTCTTCAACCTGTTCCTCAAGGAAGGTAACAAGATTAACCCGTTGATCGGTAATGCGGGGGTTTCGGCAGTGCCCGACAGCGCCCGCGTATCGCAGGTCGTCGGACAGGAATACGACCGTACCAACCACCTGCTGATGCACGCCATGGGACCCAATGTAGCCGGTGTGATCGGCAGCGCTGTAGCTGCAGGTATCCTGTTGAGCTTCCTGTATTGATGCATTGATAATTCCCCGTACGGATTCATAAAAACCCTTCCGGAATGTAAAATCCGGAAGGGTTTTATCGTTTTATTTGAATGGTAGAAATCAATCCGTTATTCAGCAAAGTCCATCAGGGACGACATATCGGTAGAATCTCTACCATGTGATCACACCCGACGGCAACGGGGAGAACGACACGTGGATCGTGGACCATAACCGAAACGTTGCCATGCACAACCCCGCTGCTGCATTTCCGGAATACGACGGCACGGTCGAACCAGGGAACTTTTCTATCTACAACGGCAATGTTTCTGTCGGCGACAGGAACATTGCCGTTGACGACCTCGACACTGCACTCAAAACGGACACATATTGCTATCGGGCAACGGAATGTTCCGCTTACCGACAGGAATGTTTCGTTCAGCGATAGAAAATTTACGGTCATTGACCGCAAATTCGAGCTGCCGGACGTGGATATTTCCTGTTGCGGACAGGAAGGTTCCTGTCGTCGATCGCAATGTTGCCGTCTCATACGGGAAGGTCGAGGTCGGGGATAGGAACAGCGGGGTGAAAATGACGAATCGCCTCCACGATAAGCGAAATATTGCGCTGTTGAGCGGTCATTTACCTTACGGTGAGATCGCTTCGCTAAATTGCCGCTCAACGGGAATTTGCATCTTACATCCGCGAATTTGTGTCTGTCAGGATCAAGACCGCTGACTGTTCCTAACAAAAATGCCAACATCAATATAATATGTCATTCCTACGGGATTTTTGATCATCATTGCTGTGATTTTCTACCGACATTTCATCTCTACGGGATTTTGACCCTGCCAGCAGTCTCGCAGCCTGCCAGGTCGTTGTGCCGCACCGACCTGACAGGGTCAATACGCTTTCCCCACCGTTGAGCGGCAACCTCGCAATTCCGGAAAAGCCAGTTGCCTGATGTTCCGAGCCGAATTGTAAATTCGGCTCAACGGGGCGCTGAGCGCTTCCGGAGGCCTCACGGAAAGCATCCTTGCCGCCGTCCGGAAGTGGCACGGCGGTATTGACGACCAGTTCAGCGCCATCGACAATCTGGTCGACCGCGTTGTCGAGCGCCAGCCCCAGTGGATGATCCCGCCGGATCTGCTCACGCAGCTGACCGCCGGTCGCGACCGGCTGCAGGAGCTGATCAACAAGTGCCGTACAATTTCTGCCTCGCAGGAAGACCGCTCGCACCGCACCGCCCTGCTCAAGTCGATCGTCGGCCTGTGCCTGATGCAGGTCAAGCTGTGGGCATACGGACAGTATGCTTCCGGAGTGATGACCGCCGAAGACGTCCACCTGCTCGGATTCCTGTTGCCCGGCGAAACCGGCGGACGGCACGACCGCGCCGAAGCCACCGACGCCGTAGCGGAAGTCAAGGTATCGATCGTGAACGAGGACTTTATCCGCGTGGTGGTCGACCAGTCGGCAGGCGAAAACGCTGCACGGGTAGTGCACGGATGGCCGCACGGAGTGAGGCACGCCCTGATTGTCATCATGGCCGCCGACGGAAAAACGGAAGTCTTCCGCCTGATGACCACCCGCCTGCACAACGACATCCGCATGCCCGAAGGATCGCACGGTAAGCAGTTCATCATCAAGGCCGCATTCCTGAAGCACGTCGACGACGAACCGAAGTTCGGCAACGAACCCACCTTCTCGATGCCGCTCACCACCGAAGACCTCGCCGCTGCGCTCGACCGGCAGCATCACGAGGATTTCGAAGCGCAGGTGAGGGAAATCGAATTACAGCGCCGCGAAATCGAACGCCTCCAGGCAGAACTTAATGCCAAAGGAAAATAATTTTGAATTAAGCTGTGCACGGGAATCGATTGCCGGATTGCAAAATCCGGAAATATTCCGGGCGGCAGGGGAGCAATCAAATAAGTTTACCGAAAATAAACCCGCAATCAAATAAGTAAATGGCTTTAGTAAAATTTTAATGGAAATGGTTACATTTGTTATTTTCTTATTTCTTTATATGGTTTGAATATGGACTTTGCAGACTTTGTTAATGATTTATTGCATATAAGCGATGCCTTTCGTGTTACTCGGATAGAACGGGATTTAGAATCTCAACCCTGTATACGCATTTATCTTGAATATCACTTATCATACTGTGAAATAGGAGGTGTTCGTTACAGTTTGTACGACTATGCACCCGAGCGTACATGGCAACATTTATGCTGGTTCGAATATCCCTGTTTTATTGTATGCCGTATACCAAGGTACATTGACAGTCAGGGTAAGGTAAAAGTCATGGAAGTTTCCTTTGCGGAGAAAGGAAAGAGTTATACCCGCCTGTTTTCGGTTCATGTTATTGAGGCGCTGCAACAAATCAAGGTGCAACATGCGGTTGCCCATCTCTTCCGTACCAGTTCCTACATTGTTCGCAGCATCATGGATAGTGCCGTTTCAAGAGCGCTTGATACACGGGGTGATATTACCGACCTGGTAACGGTCAGTCTTGATGAAAAAGCTTACGATCGGGGGCATCAATATGCTACCATTCTTGTAGACAGTCAAAAAGATTATGTTGTGGAGATGGGCGAAGGCAGAGCGGAAAAAGATGTGAAAATGCTGCTTTTTACCACCACTTCACAGGAAACACAGCATCAACTCAAGCGAGTAAATATCGACATGTGGAAACCGTATATCAACGTTATTGAAGAAATAGCCCCGCAAGCACAGATTGTTCATGACAAGTTCCATTTAGTGAAGAAACTTTCCGAAGCCATTGACAAAACCAGACGCAGAGAAGTGAAAAATGAACCGCTGCTGAAAAAAAATCGATATACCGTTCTTAAAAATCAGAACAACAGGACGCTGGAACAACAATTGATATTCGAGCAATTGGATAAAGTTAATTTGAAGACAGCCCAAGCTTGGCATGTCAGGGAAAATTTCAAATCCCTGTTCGAAATTCAGGACACCTCTTTAGCTACAGAATTGTTGGAACAATGGATGACACAATCCTTGACCAAAGGACTGGCTTTCGTGAACGATGTGATCAAAACCATTAAAAACCATCTGCAAGGGGTTCTCAATGCATTAACTACCCATACAGACAGTGGAAAACACGAAAATATAAATGGAAGAATACAAGCTGTTCTTGCTAAAGCAAGAGGATTTATTAATTTCGACCGATTTCGAATTAATGTATTATTCTATTTTGGAAAACTTGATCTCGACCCATTAAAATTTTACTAAAGCCTGAATAATAAATAAATGAATAATGTTATTTTTTTATTTTTACACAATCAATCCTTCATCAATGAAACTGTCTAAAACACTCATCGTCATCATTATTGTCATCGTTTTGGCATTAATAAGCATATGGATATACAATCGGCTGGTAACATCCGAAGAAACCGTGAATAAAGCATGGGCTAATGTGGAAAGCGTATACCAGCGTCGGGCCGACCTGATCGGTAACCTGGTGCAAACCGTACAGGGCGCTGCCGATTTCGAACGCGGAACGTTAACCGATGTAGTAGAAGCCCGGGCCAATGCGACTTCGGTAAAAATCGACCCCGC
>JAISDP010000083.1 GCA_031264715.1 Bacteroidales bacterium | reverse complement strand
TTCCGGTCGCCTTTCAATCCGCTAAAATGGGGCGACGCCTTTACCGAAGGCAACAGCTGGCACTATACCTGGTCGGTATTCCACGACGTACAGGGCTTGATTGACCTGATGGGCGGCCGGAAGAACTTCAACGCCATGCTCGACTCCGTATTCAGCGTGCCGCCGCTGTTCGACGAAAGTTATTACGGCGCCGTGATCCACGAAATCCGCGAAATGCAGATCATGAACATGGGAAATTACGCGCACGGCAACCAGCCCATTCAGCACATGATCTATCTCTACAATTATTCCGGCGAACCATGGAAAGCGCAATACTGGCTCCGCGAAGTGATGAACCGCCTCTATTGGCCTGCACCCGACGGTTATTGCGGCGATGAGGACAACGGCCAGACATCGGCATGGTATGTGTTCACGGCGCTTGGGTTTTATCCGGTCTGTCCCGGCAGCGGCGAGTATGTTTTGGGAGCGCCCCTGTTCAAAAAAGCAACCATAAACCTTGAAAACGGGAAAAAGCTGGTCATCAATGCTCCTGCCAATAATGCCGAAAACAGGTACATTAAAAGCATGAAACTCAATGGCCAGGCACATTCTGGAAACTGGTTGCGCCACGAAACATTGATGAAAGGCGCAGTTGTTGATTTCGAAATGGCTGCAAGTCCAAATAAACAGCGTGGTACCCAAAAAGTTGATTTTCCTTATTCTTTTTCCGACGAAAAATAGTTTTGATCCCTGTCAGGCTGCGAAGCTGCTGACAGGGTCGACGAAGACGGAATTGTCCCTTTTGTCCCTGACAGGTCTGTCGACAGACCTGTCAGGATCAAAAGGATATATTTCCCGTCAGGGAAACCATATCAATAGAAAAACGCGTACCAAAACCTCGTAGGAGGTTTCACACATCGTTTTCCTTGTCGACACGGACGAGGATTGTTTTAAATTTCTATCATGGCTTGTTATTCATTTCAACCACAAAAATACAATTCTTGCAGTAAATCAATATGCCAAAGAATGTTTTATTGAATCCGGTATTGACGCATGACGTAAGTTCGGCGCAGTATACCGTCCACTCGTCGCTTGTCTACTTGTTACCGGATATTTTTCCGCAGTCCGTCCACAAATTCATGCAGCGCCCCGGTATCTTTTTGCCGGATCATCTCTATCAGATCGGAGAGCTTTTCATGAATCCGTTCTATTTGCGGCAAGGTATGCGGGTTTAGAAGGATTTCGCTCAACAGGTAGTCGTTTTCCGAAAGCAGTCCCTCGGCAATGGCCATGTGTTTCTTGAAGGTTGTCCCCGGCGCTTCCTGGCGTTTCATGCAGGCTGCGAATACCATCGTGGACGTAAATGGAATGGACAGTGAGTAAGCCATTGTCTTATCATGTTGCTCGAATGAATATTCGTAGATGTTGAGATGCAGCGAGGCATAGAAGTCACGGAAAAACTGTCTGCCTTCGGGATCGCTTTCAGCGATGATTACGGCGCTTTGTGAACTCAGTTCCTTGAGGCTGGCAAACGTAGGACCGAACATGGGATGCGTCGACACAAAACGCCGTCCGGTACTCTGGTAGTACTTGTGCAGGCCGTTTTTTACCGAGGTGATGTCCGAAATAATACAATCATCGGGAAGATAAGGTAATACATCATTGAAAGCGGCTATCGTATATTGCAGGCTCACCGCATTAATCACCAGCTCGGGCGCAAAAGCGCTGATCTGGTCGAAACTCACAAAACGGTGCGTGTTGAAGAAATAACGCAGTTTGTGCCTGTCAGTATCGTACACGGCTACATCATGCTCCATACAGAGCGATTCGACAAACCAGGCGCCCATATTTCCGGCGCCGATCACAAGGATTTTCATTGCGTTTATAACGTTTTTTAAGGTATGTTATTTAATATCCCACTGGGGTAGAGCGCTCCCCCATTTGGGTGCTTTACTGTATATAAAAAGAAACCATATACACCGACGAACGAAGCTTTTCGATAGCGTCCTGATACTCCGGATGGGGCGTGCTGCGCCGGTTGAGCACATTGAACATTCCCCAGGAGCCACGCAGTTCGATGGAAAGCTTGAAGTATGGAAAATAAAAATCGAACCCGCCACCTAATTCGTAACACAGGTCATTCAGTTTCAAATCTATATATATATCGTCTTCTTCGCGGTAGGTCTTGGCCAGGTCGAAACGCGTATTCAATCCCCCGACTAAAAAACCGCGATAGTTATTGATCCGTTTAGACTTGTATTTGAGCAGCAACGGCAGTTCAACATAGCTCGATTCAAGTTTTTGGGGTTTTCCGTACACCTGGTCGCCTCTGTAAAACATCAGTTCCCGCTGACCGAAAGCTACCCCCGGCAGAAACCGCAGTTCAAGATTTTCCGTAAGACGGGCAGCCGACACAATTTGTATCTGAAACCCCGTCGACAAGCCGGTAACATTGGCCAGCAACGAATCCGTCCGGTAATTGGCTTGCGAAGGCGTAATGGTAAAATCCATCACATTCAACCCCAGGCAAAACCCAAAGTGAATCGCTTTCTCGTCGTGGCGCTGGTAGTACAATATCTTCTTCCTGGTAGCGCGTTCCTGAGCCGAAACCCCCAGGCAGCACAGACAAAGCCCTGTAATGAAAACAACCTGTTTCAAACTTCTCAATTAAGATTTTTATTATAAACGCTATCCCGAATTTTTTATTGTTTCGGGTTTTGCCCAACCCAAAACCCGAAACTTTAAACCGGTTGATGTTTTTCGATATAATCGGCAATCGTCTCTACCGAATAAAAAATATTTTTCCCTTCGCTTGGGTTTTCAATACGTATCCCATAATGCTTTTCGAGCAGCAGGATGATTTCGAGGGCGTCGATAGAATCAAGCCCCAACCCGGCGCCGAACAGGGGTATATCCGTTTCAATATCATCGGGCGTCATGTCCTCCAGGTTCAGCGCTTCAATCAACTGCTGCTTTAAAGTATGTATTAACTGATCGTTCATTATTTGTCTGTTAAAAATCCCGCATCCCCACAGAAATGGGAGTAAAATATTTTCCACTGTCGTGAAACAGCACATTTCTCTCCCCGCCTGGAGGGAGGGCCGTCTAAATATAATCGTCCCCCTTCTCCAGTTTTACATTATTCACAAAATCCTTGATCCGCTGTTCCTCATCCTTTTTGCAGATAAGCAGCACATCGTCGGTTTGCACTACAATAATATCCTCAAGGCCTTGAATCACCGCCAGTTTTTGCGGGTGGATATTGATTTCGCACCCCTCGGTATCGTACAGGAATACATTGTTTCCTACTACCGCATTCCGGTTCTTATCCTTCCTCTGATTGGCATAAAGCGACCTCCAGGTACCAATATCGGACCATCCGAAATCGGCGCAAAGCACATACACATTATCGGCTTTTTCCATCACGGCATAGTCAATGGAAATGTTCCTGCATTGTGCATAGATATTGGCAACTGCCTCCAATTCCCTGTCGGCGCCCAATTGATCGATCTGCTTCTGGAACTGGTTACTGATGCTCGGCATATAAGCGTCGAAAGCCTGCATGATCGACGAAAGCGACCAGAAAAACATCCCCGAATTCCAAAAAAACTCACCACTCTCGCAGAAAATTTTTGCCATCGCCAGTTCGGGCTTTTCGGTAAAAGTCTTTACTTTCTTCATTTCCGGGCACGGCATTTCCAGTTCCGTCGGTTCGTTCGACACCTGTATATACCCGTAACCCGTGTCGGGGCGGCTGGGCTTGATACCGATGGTAAGCAGCACATTATTCGACGCTGTGAAATCGAGCGCCTGTTGCGCCACATGCAGGAATTCCTCTTCGTTGTTTACCAAGTGATCCGAAGGAGCCACTACAATATTGGCATCGGGATTCTCCTTCAGTATCCTGAAATTGGCATAAGCAATGCAAGGGGCGGTATTCTTGCGCATCGGCTCCAGCAACACCTGGCTTTCCCTGATTTCGAGCTGTTCAATCGTAATATCCTTATAAATCTCGTTGGTTACGATAATGATATTCTCTCGCGGCACAATCTTGCTGAAACGGTCGAATGTCTGCTGTATCAGCGTCTTGCCAACTCCCATGATGTCGAGGAACTGCTTGGGATTATTCATCCGGCTTAACGGCCAAAAACGGCTTCCCACGCCGCCAGCCATAATCACACAATAATTATTCTTGTTCATGTCATTATAATTTTGGATTTCGGGGTTCGGATTTCATGGCTCTGAGCGGCCCAAAACTCGAAACCCGAAAATGATTTATTTCCAGCCTCCGCTTTCCTTGTAATACACTTCCCAGTCCCATGCCGATTTAAGCGTTTCTTCGAGCGTACTTTGCGCTTTCCAGCCCAGTTCCTTATTGGCATAAGCGGTATCGGCCCATACCTGTTCCGTATCGCCGGAGCGGCGGCCAACGATCTTATAGTTGAGTTTCACGCCGGTTGCCTTTTCGAACGCATGTACCAGTTCGAGTACCGAAACGCCCCGTCCCGTGCCGAGGTTGAACATCTCGAATTTCGCCCTGTTCCTGTTTTCTACTAAGCGGCGCACAGCTACCACGTGCGCTTTGGCAAGGTCTACCACATGGATATAGTCGCGGATACATGAGCCGTCGGGTGTGTTATAATCGTTGCCGAACACGCTGAGTTGCTCGCGGATGCCTATCGCGGTCTGCGTGATGAACGGCACCAGGTTGTTGGGCACACCCACAGGCAGTTCGCCGATGAGCGCCGACGGGTGCGCCCCGACAGGATTGAAATAACGCAAAGCAATGCAATTGATGTTGGCCGAAGCAGCTACCGTATCACGGATAATACCTTCGGAAATCTGCTTGGTATTACCATAGGGTGAAGTAGCCGGCTGCACGGGCGCATCCTCGGTAACGGGGAGTTTTTCGGGTTGCCCGTATACAGTACACGATGACGAAAACACCATATTCGGGATCGAATATTGCTGCATCAGCTCCAGCAGGTTGATCAGCGAACCGAGGTTGTTGTGATAATACTTCAATGGTTGTGACACAGATTCGCCCACTGCTTTATATGCCGCAAAATGGATAATCGCCTCAATGTCGGGATATTTCTTCAACAACGCTTCTGTCTTGCTCTTATCGCAAAGGTCAATCTGTTCGAAAGCCGGACGTACGCCCGTGATCTTTTCGATGCCGTCCAGCGATCCTGATTTCGAATTCGACAGGTTATCGGCAATCACTACTTCGAACCCTTCGTTAATCAACTCTACAACTGTGTGTGAACCGATATATCCGGTTCCGCCTGTTACTAATATTTTACTCATTTTTGATTTTAGATATTTTATATTTTTCTTGTCGGCGAAGGTAAGCATTTTCGTAAAAATGCATTTCCCTGACGTAATGATACACTTTGTCATGCATATAAAACGGTATGTCTTTCCCGTCGGCAATCGCTTGACGGATAAAGGTTGACGAAATATCCATCAGCGGTGCATCCACCACGCTGGCATTGGGGATATGTTCCAGAAACTGCGGTGCGGTTTCTGGACGCGGATATATGTAACGATGGAAATTAGCAACGATGGCTTCGCTGTTTTTCCATTTGTGAAACTGTGCCAGGTTGTCCGAACCCATGATCAGGGAAAATTCCCGTTGCGGGTACTTGTCGGTGAGGCGTGCAAGCGTATCTACGGTATACGACGGCTTGGGCATCCGGAATTCAATATCGCACGACCGGTACGCCGGATGACCTTCGATAGCCAGATTCACCAGATGCAGCCGATCGTTTTCTGACAATATGTTCTGCCGTTTCTTGAAAGGGTTGTGCGGACTGATCACGAACCATAACTCGTCCATTTCCGTAAAGGCCAGCATGTAACTGGCAATGGCCAAGTGTCCGATATGTATGGGATTGAACGAACCGAAAAATAAACCGACGGTCATGGTTGACTGCAAAATCTTATTCTTTTGATTTTTTGGAGGGTGTAAATTTGTCGCTGATCCATTTGGGTACGATGAAAGCGCCTACGATCAGGTACGGGTAGTAACTGATCAGCCTCCATATCAGCGCCAATGCTATGGCTACCGAACCGGCAATGGCTACATCGCTCACCGGGATGAGATCGCCCAGGTAGCGGGTGAAGATATATTCTGCAAAACCGCTGCCACCGGGGGTAGGGGCTATTAACTGCATGATCCACATCACCAGTTGGCGGGCAAAAATCAGGAAATGTTGCCCGAAACCGGGAATCACAAAAAATGCCAGCAGGATCATATTCACAGTCCAGTAACGCGACGTCCACGAAAAGAACGTAGCGCCGAACGCCTTCAGCCAGAACTTGAAAGGCTTGCGTACCAATTCCCTGGAACTTTGGATAATTTCGTAACCTGCATCGTTGATATTGTGCCGCCAGCGCCGCAGGAACGACAGGCGGAAAAACTGCAGCAGCAGCCATTTCAAACCCCGCGGATTGAAAAATAAACCATAAGCCACCACGATGGTATATGCCAGCTTGACGGAATAACCAATCGCCGCAAACCAGAAAAACTCGTTCAGGAAACCGGTGTGGTCGCCGATGGAAAACATCTTGTTGACATTGACGATCAGCAGTAACAGCGGGAACATAAGGACGAAGTACAACTCGTCTAAAAACGAAGTAGCCAGTACCGCTGCCGAGCTTCGTCCAAGACTGATGCCCTCCTTGTTGAGAAACAGGATAGCGACGCTTGTCCCCCCGATGGCCGATGGTGTGACAGCCGATGTAAACTCCCAGAGCATGATGACACGGAACGACTGTATCCAGCTCAGCTGTCCGTTGGCGAGCACCCTGATACGGATCATATAACCCAAGTCGCGACCCAGCATCAATAAGCAGGCTAAGAACAGGAACAGTACGGAACGCCATGTGAACACCATGCTGTCGAACGCACGGGGATCAAATTCGCGTACAAACATAAAGGCTACCGCCCCAAGGCCAATGATGATGGGAAGGATTACTTTCGAAGCTTTGATGCCACTAAACGGGTTAGATGCGTCTACCATGCAAATTTATTTTGGGGATAAAATTATAGATTTTAAATCATAATGCCTTATGAAAAGGATTGTTTTTTTTCAAAACAAGCGAAATTTATAACAGGATAACGTCTATAATGCAAAAAAGGTTCCAACTCCGGAATTATTGGAACCTTTTTTTGTATGACAAGCGTTTTACTGGATCGCATCCAACGGCTCAACGTTATTTTCGTAGCCGGAATAGCCTTTGTTCTGATTGATTTTCCCCTGGGTGTTGGAAGTAATACTTTCCTGGGGCACCGGCCATAATACATGGTAGGCGCTCATGGTATACTCGTCGGCGTGAACTGTTTTCACACCCTTGTTATAAAAATGAGTGGTAGCCATGATATGGTCAAAATAAAAGTTTTTCTCCGAAAAACTACTCAAGTTGTATACTGTTCCATCATCAGCCGCTTTGCCGGTTTGCGCGTAAATGAACGAAATGCGCGTAAGTTCGGTTTTCCGGGGTTCTTCGTAATAAAGTTCCCTGGCGCGTTCGTCCAGTATCATGCGCATGGTTACTTCACTTGTACTAATTTCGCGGGCCTGGGCACGGCGACGCACCATGTTGATGTCGTCGGCTGCCTTTTGCAGTTCGCCTTTCCAGAAATATGCTTCGGCGCGGAGCAGGTAAGTCTCGGCCAGGCGGAAAATATACCAGTCGGTTTCGCCTCCCGCCCATTGCGTTTGTGTCGGATCGGGTACCCATAGCTTGTAGAACGGCCACGAGAACCATATCCGGATGGTATCCAGCGTCAGTATGGTATTGCCTCCGTCGGCATACAGTTGAAGCGGCTTTCCGTACCATTCGGGAGCATAGTCGCTACTAGTCGAATTATTCAGATTCGGATTGTTATATACCAGATCTTCCATATCCATCCAGTTACCCTGGTGGTAAGCGCCTTCACCGTCATACCAGGGTTTTTGATGCCTCAGATCGGTATCGTCCAGCTTCCAGATCATTCTGGTGGCATACGGAACAGCACGGCAGCGGCCAATGCCGCGTCCCATGGTTTGCACATATTCATACTCAATGTTGTTGGCTTGCGACATGCCTGTTTTCCCGTTTGGAGTCTTGATGGCATTAGCGCCGCTGGTAGACCAGAACGGAACGCAATTACGCATGACCTGCATGCGGTCGCTCCCTTCGGTAGATACCCGGCTGATAACGTTCATCAGGCACTCCCTGTTGGCAGGTACGGACTTATTGTCGGGGCGGTGCAAATCCCACACCACGTTTTTATCGCTTTGGGATGCATCCACACCGAAACGGGCGGTCATCAGCGAATGTTGCCCTCCATCGATGACCGCCGTAGCCGATGCAATGGCGTCGTCGAACAGACCCAGCGAAAGGTTGATTTTCGTGAGCAGGTGTCCGCAGGCGCCGCGCGTAACCCGTCCCTTGTCATTATTCACAATGGCCTTTTGAGCCGCAA
This sequence comes from Bacteroidales bacterium, assembly GCA_031264715.1. Classification (GTDB taxonomy): domain Bacteria; phylum Bacteroidota; class Bacteroidia; order Bacteroidales; family UBA4181; genus JAIRLS01. Next base: position 4,383 of record JAISDP010000083.1, on the reverse strand, counting down.
AATCCATGTCTTTCTTGATGGATTGCAGGATCACTTCGCGCTTGGTGGAATAATAATCCAGCTTGGGCGCCGTGACTTCTTCCCCTATATACGGCACATCGCCGAACTGGTTCGCAAGGCGATAGTAACGGTAGGCCCTGTGGAAATACGCCGACGACAGTACGGCATCCCGCTCGTCCGTATCCGTGTAAGTGGCGTCGTCAATCCGCGAAATCACCACATTGGCATATTTCACACCCTTGTAGCCTTCGTACCAGTACCAGCCGATTTTATTATAGTCGCCACTGTTCAGATTGGCGGTCGGGGTGATCAGCAGGTTCAAATTCTGTGCAGGGCCCGACTTGTCGGTAGTACCCTCCACACACATGTCCGAAAATACGTATTCGGTAACAATAGGCGCCGCATCGCCGAAATATTCGTGGCGCATGTTGCGTTCGCAGGCGGTAAGCGCACCGTACATGCCGTCGGCATCCACGTATGCGTTTTCGGGAGAGTAGAACGATAATGGACGAATCTCCAGCCAGCTATCGCTGCATGAAGCAAACGCCATTACAGCCGTCATCAGGGCTAATATTTTTGATATGTTTTTTGCTTTCATTTCCTTTAAATTTTAATCATGTTATAACGTCATGTTCAAGCCAAAAGTAAAATACCGGGGCGTCGGCCCGCTGTTTTCGGGATCCCAGAACTCCCATTTTTTGGTCCATACCGCCACATTACGGATGGTAAAGAAAAGTTTGAGGTTCTGTATGGCGGCTTTTTGCGATATCTGTGCCGGCACGGTGTATGCCAGCGAAATATTGTCGAGCCGGATAAATGAATTGTCCCAATAGATGCTATAGCTGGCCGATCCGTTGCTCGACTGCAGGCGGGCATGGGTGTTGATCGGGTTGTCGACCGTCCAGTAGGGAAGTACGTAATCGGTGGAACGGTCCTTGAACCCGTCGTTGTTTTTGGGCCTGTTGTATTCCTTTTTATGCCCCCAGTACGAATAGAGCATGAACGAAAGGTTGAAATCCCTGAGAATGGTAAACTCGTTGCGCAAAGTCCACCTGAATTTGGGATCCTTCTGCCCGAGGAACTGTTTGTCGGAATTTTCGAACTTGATGTTGCCGTCGGGGTCATAGATTTTGAAATCGCCCGGCGCCACGCCGTACTTTTTGGCTTCCTCCTCTTCGTCGGACTGCCATACGCCAAGGGGTTGCAGTTCCCAAATCTGGTTGATGGGACGCCCGATAAACCATTTGTTGGTGTAATCGTCGCCTTCCCTTTCTCCGATCACATTACCCTGGTCGTCGAGGATATCTACCATATCGCCGTACAGCTTCACGATCTTATTCTTGTTCGTCGAGAAACTGAAGGTCGTGCGCCATGACAGCTTTTCCCTGCGGATGTTGTTTGTATTTAACGTCAGTTCAACCCCGCTGTTTTGCACTTCGCCCAAATTGTCGGCCACGTTGCTGAAACCCAGGATATCGGGCAGCTTGCGATCCACCAGCAAGTTGGTGGTATTACCCCGGTATATGTCGATGCTTCCGTCGACAATCTGCCGGTTGAAGGTAAAATCCAGCCCGAAATTAAACGCGGCGGTGCTTTCCCATTTAAGATTCTTATTGCTCATGCGGTTGACGTACATTTGCGAACGCTGGAATACTGCGCCTGTAGTGGCGTCGGCATACCAATACTTTCCGGAGGTATTCAGGTCCGAAATCGCCTGGTACATCCCGATGTCCCTGTTGCCGTTGGTACCGTAAGATACTCTGAGCTTACCGTGTTCGAGGATATCCTTCAAGCTCCCGCTCCAGAAGTTTTCGCCGGTAAAGCGCCATGCTAACGCTACAGAACCGAAATTTGCCCAGGGATGCGTCTGCCCGAATGCCGAATATCCGTCCCTGCGAAAGGTTCCGGTGATCATGTACCTGTCCATCAGCGAGTAAAATACGCGCGCCATGTATGCGCTGCCGGTGCTGTACTCGTCGGCGCTGTCCACCGAAGGATTGGTTCCCCCCTTGATGTTATGGTATCCCAATACGTCGTTGGGCGAAAACAGTTCGTTGTAGGCCGTTGTCCTCCATAGCTGCCTTTTTTCTGCATTCTGGAGCAGGGTTACATCAAACGAGTGTATGCCGAATGTCTTGTTCCATTTCAACAGGTTATCCAACTGCCATTGAAAGACTTTTTCTTCCATCCGCCTGACCATGCCGCCCTTTGCCGCCCAGTCCATGTGCGTGGATTTTTGGTGATTCATGAAGTTAAGGAACTGGATGCGCGGAACATAAGTCGTTTGGAAAGTAATATCCAGCGGCAATTTGATTTTGGCATACAGGCTCGAATTGAGGGTGGTATATGTCCTGTCGCGGTCATTGTGCGACATTTCATAAAACGGATTGTTCGACGAGACTTCATCACCCATGGGACGCCGTCGGTAAGTACCGTCAGCATTGTACATGTCGCCCCAGGGCGAAGCCGCCAGCATTGCACCCCAATCGGCGCGTACCTGCTGCTTGTAGGGATCGCTGTCCCAGTACAGGCGACTTTCGTCACGATAGGCAAACTGCGTGCTCATCCCTACGGTGAGGAACTTGGTTACGTCGGCATCCATATTGGCGCGGCTGCGGATGGTCGAAAAATCCTCCCCGTAAATCAGGCTTTCGTTATCGGCATACCCCAGCGACCAATAATAGGAAATTTCATCCTTTTTACCCGACAGGCTTACGTTATAATCCTGCTGTAGCCCGGGCTTGAACACAGCATCGTACCAGTTGGTTTCCTTGTTGTTCTTGTAATTTTCCAATTCGTTGTCCTGCATGTACAAACGGGTGAAATAGGTTTTCAGCAGGTCGCCGTCGTTCGCATCGTACGAAAGCCACTGCTCCTGGGTTACCCCGGCAGGAAGATTGTACGGGTCGTCGAACATGCCTGGATTCTGGGCAGCCTTGGTTACTTGAATACTCTTGGCCAGATCGCCGCGCCATTTGATATACCCTGCTCCATCGTATACCGGCATCTGCGCGCCCATGGTGACAAACCCGATGGATGCGCTGGCATTCACCTGCGGCTTGCCCTGCCTGCCTTTGCGGGTCATGATCACCACTACGCCCGATGCTGCCTTGGCGCCGTAAACTGCCGCCGAACTGGCATCCTTCAACACATCAATAGTTTCAATGTCGGATGGGTTGATGTCTTCCAGGCCGCCGTAATAGATGACGCCATCGAGTACCAGCAAGGGCGAAGATCCTGCTTTCAACGTGTTTTTGCCGCGTACTTGCAGGTCGCCGCCCGGCTTGGCCCCGGTTGAATAGCTGATATTCAGCCCGGCAACGTTTGCACGAAGCATATCCCGTACATCCCGTGGCGCTTCGTTGGCAACAACACTCGATTTCATCTGGGAAACCGAACCGGTAAGGTCGCGTTTTTTCATGGTGCCATACCCAACGACTACCACTTCGTCGAGTTCCCTTGTCTCTTCATCAAGTTTTACGCTAATCTCGCGACGGTCGCCCACCGTCATTTCTACTGATTTGAACCCGATAAAAGAAAATACAAGTACCGATTCGCCGGAAGGAACAGAAATTGTATACTTACCGGCGATGTCGGTAACTGCTCCGGTGGATGTTCCTTTGACCCGGATATTTACCCCCGGCATAGCCTCCCCAGCCTGGTCGGTAATTGTTCCGTTTATGGGAATCGTTTGCGAGTAACCGCAAACACAAAATAACACGAGCATTGCAGCGAATGCCCATTTTCTCACTTTTTTATTCATACGATTTGATTTTAATTAATTTAAAAATGAAATAGATAATTGCTACACATAAGGAATGATTGAATGGTTGAATGGTTCGATGGTTTGTTTGCCAATCATTGGATTTGACATAATGGCGCAGGATGTGGTTCGGCATCATGTTAATGTTTAAAGGTTCGTAATTATTAGTTCCCCGGAGCACAACTTCTGAAACATGGAGTGCGCCATTGTTGTGCAGTACAAACAAAAAAAACCGCCCACTGCAAAATGCAATGATGCGGCTATATAGTATTTTTTATAAATATTTTTCCTACCTTTCGCGCACGCGCGTGCTGTATAAGCTGTTAGCTCTCTCTCTCTCTCTCTCTCTCTCTCTCTCTCTCTCTCTCTCTCTCTGCAAATATCGTGCCATCCGGTGATTTACCGAGCGTTACACCGGACATTGCCTGTAAGGAATTTTCGAGAAATTTCGACATGTTTAAAGATGCTTTTTGATTTAAAATTCGGGGACAAATATAAATTGTTTTTGAACAAAATCAAAAAAAAATTGTTTTAGGAAGATTTTGATTATTTTTTTTATCCCTTAACTACCGTTTCCTGTCAGGCGGGAGAAACGCTGCCACTAATCCCAGCAACGGCAG
>JAISDP010000336.1 GCA_031264715.1 Bacteroidales bacterium | reverse complement strand
AGCAGCGTCAGCAGCAGCATCGTTCCCAATACCGACGTTTTAGCGTTTACCTGTATGCGGATGGTCTTGTCCTCGGTTTCCACCTTGCGGTTGTCGGCCAGCGCTTCGGTTTTGATTTTTACTTCCTGGGCGCCCACTCCGCCGTCCTTTGGCGGAATGATGGCAATGTGCACGGTGGTTTCCTTTTCGGGATCGAGCGTGCGGATGAGGTCGGGAGATACTGCCGTGCGCCAGCCTAACGGGTAATCGGTGGTGATCTTGATATTGTCTAAGCGGCGCGTTCCGGCATTGCGCACGGTGATGTTCATCGACACGCTGTCGCCCGTATTGATCTCGTGATAGAGGTTGGTGGCGCGCACCTCGATTTTCCCCTTTCCGCGCGGAACAAGCTCCAGCGCTTCGCTGCCGCACGACATTGCCGTCAACTGTTCGGGCGTGAATGTAGCGATGTCTTTCCCGGCAATCTGGTTGTACTGTTCGTTGGTGAGCGTCAGTACACGGAACTTGACGGGCTGGTCGATGCGGATCTGCTCATCGTCGCGGTCGGGAAGGAACACGCGCAGCGACAGTTTTTTGGTGTTGACGCCCTGTGCAAACTTAATTTGCGACACTTTGCTGTTGTCGTCCACAAACTCGTAGGTGATTTGTTGCGGCAAGCCCACCACCATCAGGCGATAAATATCGTCGGAGGTCGAAAAGCGTTCCAGGGTCAGCCCGTAGGAAGCGCTCGAACTGAGATCGGCTTCCTGCGAGAACTGCATCGAACTGATGTCAACCACGTTGATGCTGGCATCTTTCTTCAGGTAGATGTTTTTTTCGTCCTTTCGCCCGTTATAGCTGAGCGATACGCGCAGGTTTTCCACATCCTTCAACAGCTCAAAGTCGGCCAAAGCTTCCTTGCCGATCTCGATGGCCGAAATCTGGTATTCGTAGGGCGAGCCGATAATCGTTTGGTCGGCGATGTCCAGGAGCGATACAAAAATGTTGTATACCTTGCCGGCGCGCATTTCGGGCGTGAACACATCGAAATGCTCCTTGAACTGGCTCAGGTACTCCTCGTTGCCTTCGAGCGTGCTTTTCAGGGTCACTTTCACGCGCCGCTCGCCGTTGACCGTCTGGTACTTCACAGCGCGGTCGATAATGACGTACGACTGCTGCGAAATCAATTGCAGGATCAGCTTCTGGTAATCCACTTCGCGGCTTAGCAGCGCGTTTTTCGACTTGGTGTATTCGTTGGCCGAGATCGCTTTCTCGTCGTACAGCCGGGTGTCGTTCTCGAATTGCTGCTTGGCCACTTCGTAGTCGGCACGCGATTTTTTGAGGTCAAGCATGATGGATGCCTTGTCCTGACCTGCATTTTGTGCCGGCAAATTTCCCGAAAGGAAAGTAAAAAGAATGAAAACAATAGTGAAACGATTCATTGAATGATGAGTGATAAGTGAGTGATGAGTTTGATGATTCGATCCGTGAATATTTATGGAGTTTGCAAGCCCTGTTCGGCGGTTGAATGACGGGGATCGATGACATAGCTGCGGTTATTTTCAAAGTCCCACATGGTTTTGCGTTTCAGGTCAGCCAGAGCCGACTGGTAAGTAACATACGCGCCGATGTAGGCAAGTTGCACTTCCGAGAGTCGAGTCTGCTCCAGCGACAACTCCTGTGCGGTAATATCGCCGTTTTCGAAACGCAACCGGTTGATCCGGTAACTGCGCTGCGCAATATCCTTGTTTTTCTGGTTGATGCGGAAGCGCTTTTCGGCTTCGTACACCGTACGGATAATTTCACGGATTTCTTTTATGATCTGTTCATTGGTATTGTCGAGGCGCATTTGCATTTCATTAAGGTAAATGATCTGGGTCTTGACGTTGTTACGCTTACGTCCCCAATCCAAAATCGGCACGGCTAAGGTGAAGGTGACGCCCCGGTTTTGCGGGCGATCAGCCATGTTGTCGAACGAGTAGCGGAAAAGTTCCGTCACATTGCCTTCCTTCGGGCTTAAACCGGCAAAGTCGTAATACGCCGAAATATTACCCTTTACTTCGCTCACCCGCTTGGCCCGGTCGATTTCTATTTCCTGCAACTTGATATCGTATTCGCCTTCCTTTATTTCCAAACGGTTGACCAAAGCCTGGTCGATGGCCGTTTGCAGGTTAATGTTCACCGTCTCAAATTCCATTTCGGCCATAATGTCAATTTCCTCCGTCATGCTCAGGCCAATCAGCAGCTTGAATTCATCTTTCAGCCGTTCGTATTTACCGGCGCTTCCCGACAGGAACACGTCACTTTGCGCCGCGTCGATCTCGGCAATCAACAACTCGCCTTCGGCAATATTCCCTGTTTCGTATTTCAGTTTGGCGATACGCAAAGCTTCCTGCGAGTTGTTCAGCCGCTCTTCGTTGATCTGCTTTTCGTACGCTGCCTGGTAAACCCCATAAAAACCGTTGGTCACATTATATATAATGTCCATCTGGATGCGGGTAAAGTACAGTTCGGATCTTTTGTATTGGTATTCGGCTCTTTTGAGGTTCTCGCGCAACAGGTTTTTGGTAAATACCGGCTGGTTGAAAGCGATACCGAACTGACTGTACGCCTGTTTCCATTTCATGGTCGAATAATCCTTCTGGAAAGTAGTCTTGAGATTTTCGTGGTACATCTCGCCTTTCAAAGCCAGATCGCCCCCTGTAGGCAATACATACGTAAAATTCAGACCGCCTCCGAACCTGATGGAACTGGTAGAATTATATACCGGTAACGCATCAGCCTGTGTAACCGTTGTGACCGCCTCATTCCACGAAGGCGAATACAGGTGTGCATCCAGTTTGGGTTTGAATTGCGCCTTGTAATAAAGGTACTGATACTGCATCGCCTGTCGCTCCTCGTCGTTCGAGCGCACGGTATAGCTTCCGTACAGGGCGATGTCAATGGCCTGGTCAATGGTAAGCACGGTTTTCTCCTGCGCCTGTAACGGCTGCAA
>JAISDP010000325.1 GCA_031264715.1 Bacteroidales bacterium | reverse complement strand
CTCTCCGCTTCACCTTGTCAAAACAAAGATATTTGTAGTCAATTTAATAAGTTAAAAAAGTTATGAACATAAAGTTGATAATACTAATTTCCTGTCAACCTTATTTATGAAAGGACAATATACATATGATAAACCATCTTTAACCCGTCATACACACGCCATATTTGATGAAACATGTTACTCTTGTGATGTTGCTGGCAATTGTCCCGGCTGTCACTGCTTTTACGCAAAATATCCCGAAGAAATGTACGATATCGGGGTACATGAAAGACAGCCTGTCCACCGAGAGTTTGATAGGCGCTACCGTGTACAACAAAGCTGATTTTGCAGGCACGTCCTCCAACCAATACGGATTTTACAGCCTGACGCTTCCTGCGGGTGACGTAGAACTGGTGTATTCGCATGTAGGCTTCAATACGCAAATACGGCGCTTCCGCCTGCAACGCGACACCGTTATCCATATGAACCTCGAAGGCTCGGTACATTTGCAGGAAGTGACGGTGACCGCCAGCCGTACCGACCGTATACAGGAACGCACGCAGATGAGCGCGATCAATGTGCCGATAGCGCAAATCAAGTCGTTGCCGGCATTCCTGGGCGAGGTGGATCTGTTGAAGTCGCTGCAGTTGATGCCGGGCATACAGTCGGGCGGCGAAGGGAGCAGCGGCCTGTATGTACGGGGCGGCGGACCCGACCAGAACCTGATCCTGCTTGACGGCGTGCCGGTATACAATGCCTCTCACCTGTTTGGCTTCTTTTCGGTATTCAATGCCGATGCGATCAACAATGTGGACGTGCTCAAGGGCGGTTTCCCGGCAAGGTACGGCGGACGGATATCGTCGGTGATCGATATCAGCATGAAGGAAGGTAACATGCAGCAGTTCCACGGCGAAGGCGCTGTGGGCATCGTGGCGACCAGGATGACTTTAGAAGGCCCTGTATGGAAAGACCATACTTCATTTATTGTGTCGGGGCGGCGTACTTACATCGACCTGCTGGCCAAACCGTTCATCGCCATGTCCAACAAAGCGAATCCTGACGGCAAGATCGACGCAGGGTACTATTTCTACGACCTGACCGCCAAGATCAATCACCGTTTTTCGGCCAAAGACCGCATCTACCTGAGCGCTTACATGGGCGACGATAAGTTTTACGCCAACGAGGATTATCAATATGATCACTACAGCAACAAATACGATGCGGGATTGAAATGGGGAAACATTACCGGCGCTTTCCGGTGGAATCATATTTTTACGCCGAAGCTTTTCAGCAATACCACAGTGACCTACAGCCGTTACCGCTTCCACGTCAACACCGAATCGTGGGAAACGAACGACGGGTGGATGGACGGGGAAAAGGAATCCAAATACTATGCCGGCCTTTACCAATCGGGCATCAATGACTGGAGTTACAAGATCGTGTTCGATTACCTCCCGGCGCCGTCCCATTACATACGCTTTGGAGCCAATGCCATTTACCACACCTTCAATCCCGGCGCGATGCAGCTCAAGGAGAATACGTCCGCTATCGATATCGGCAGCAACAAGATCTATACGTACGAATACAGCGCGTATGTCGAAGACGATGTTCGGCTTGCCGACCGTTTGAAAGCCAACCTGGGCGTTCACTGGTCGGCATTCAGCGTACGCGGCGAACTGTATCATGTGTGGCAGCCGAGGGTTTCGGCCCGATACCTGCTCACCGACCAGTTCTCGGTGAAGGCGGCCTACTCGCGCATGGCGCAGTACATCCACCTGCTCACCAACTCGAATGTGGGGCTGCCTACCGATTTGTGGGTGCCTGTTACCGACAGGCTCAAACCGCAGGTATCCGGCCAGGTGGCTTTGGGGATGGCGCAGAATTTCAGGGAAGAATACGAAATAAGCCTTGAGGGTTATTACAAAACGATGAACAACGTGCTGGAATACAAGGAGGGTGCATCGTTTCTCGACACCAACGGCGAGTGGGAGGACAAAGTGCTGCAGGGCGAGGGACGCAGCTATGGCGTCGAGTTGTTTGCGCAGAAGAAGACCGGCTCGTTTACCGGATGGATCGGTTACACCCTGTCGTGGACTGACCGGAAGTTCGACGGGATCAACGAAGGCCAACGCTTTCCCTACAAGTACGACCGCCGCCACGACCTCAGCGTCGCGCTGATGAAGCGCCTGGGCAGGAACATAGAGCTGTCCGGCACATGGGTGTTTGGCACAGGCAACTGTGTTACCGTGCCCGTAGGGATTCTCAGATTGGATAAGCCTTTCAACGAAAACTATCACATGTCCGAATATTACGATTACGGCGAACGCAACGGTTACCGCATGGCTCCTTACCACCGGCTTGACCTGAGCATCAGCTTTATCAAGAAAAAACGGTGGGGCGAACGCCGGTGGATCATCGGGGTATACAACGCCTACAACCGCAAGAATCCTTTCTATATCGATGTCAATATAACCCCGGAAGGGAGATATGAGTACGTGCAGTACAGTTTGTTCCCGGTGGTGCCTTCCATCAGTTATCAATTCAAATTTTAAAAATAATCTCCGAAGAATATGAAAACGAACAGGCCATTGATCATTCACCGTTTATCATTCGCCAATATGAAAATATTTCCCGGCATATGTCTGCTTCTGTGGATCGCTGTTGGCTGCGAGGACATGATGACCCGGAAGATAGAAATAGATTCGGCTGATTTTCCCCCCAGATTGGCTGTTTCGGCAACGCTCGATACCGATAGCGGACGTTTTACGATGACCCTGTACGAAGGCCGGTCGATAACCTCATACAGCCTGTACCAGGGCATGCAGTCGATCATCAGGAACGGCGCCGTCCGCCTTTATCAGGACGGTCAGCTGGTATGGACGCTCGCCGGCGCTTTCAACCTGTCGCCCTATAAGTATTCCGATTTCGGGAGCGAAGAGGCATACGGCTATATCCGCGTAACGGACATTCCCGCGAAAGCGGGAAGCGCCTATACGCTGGAAATCGACATGGACGGCTACGAAAAGGCGGTTTCCACAGTCGTGATGCCTGCCGACCCGCTCGTTGACAATGTTTTTATGGACACGAACCATCCGGTGCAAAAAGTAGATAAGGTCAACTACGTCGCAGCCGGAAGCTGGTCGTACTGGCCGTATTACCCGGTGAGATGCAGTTTGACGGACAACACCGGCGAACCGGATTACTATGCATTACAGATGATCAGCGCCAGACAGTCAAATCATCCGGACTATCCCGTTTATGCAGACGAAGAAGAATCGGGCGTGGGGGTCGACAATCTTACCCTGATACAGGACAATCCCGATTACGAAGCCCAGGGCTCGCTCCTTGGCGACGGCGAATCGTACGACCTGTACATGTTCAACACCCTGCTGATCTCCGATATTACTTTCCGCGGCAGCAGCGCCGCACTCGAGCTGTTCTCCGGTTTGCAGGATGAGAGGAATGAGTGGAATACTTTTCCCGAAAGACCTTCGGATTACACCCCGGAGATTTATGGAGAGGAAGTGATTTACGATAACCGGACAATTTTGGTCGTGAAACATATCACAGCCGAAACATTCAGGCACTATCGCAGCCTGCTCCTGCAGGAAGCAGGCCTGAGTTTTTTTTCCGAGCCGGTACAGATCACTTCCAACATACAAAACGGCTACGGCTGTTTCTCCCTGCAAAACAGCCGCAGAATCGTTCTGAAAGAGAACAGGCGTTATTTTTACCCTGGTCTGGCTGGGTTTCCATCGGCGATGAAAAGGTGAAAAATTTATAAGAAGGGTTTCCATCAGCGATGGAAAGGCAAAAAATTTATGAAAAGGGTCTCCATCGCCGATGGAAAGACAAAAAATTTATAAGAAAGGTTTCCATCAGCGATGGAAAGGTAAAAAATTTGTAAAAAGGGTTTCCATCAGCGATGGAAAGGCAAAAATTTATTTTGGTCATGATGATAATAAAAACGGTTCTATAACGTTTTGTGTGGGTAATTCAAAATCCTGGAAGGATTCAATTTTCGTAACTGCAGGTCAATGACCTGCGGAAACCGGAATACTACTTTCCGCTGTCCGGAGGACAGGACGCTGTCGAAATATGTTTTGTGGCATGTCAGTCCTGCCTTACAGGCAGCTATCCGTACATAGCCTTTCCCGGAGGTCAATGACCTCCGGTTATGAAAATGATGACTTTTCAAGTCATTAAT
>JAISDP010000225.1 GCA_031264715.1 Bacteroidales bacterium | reverse complement strand
CCATCAATGCCGCTACGATGCGCATCAGGGTCGACTTGCCGGCGCCGTTGGGGCCCAGCAACCCGAACATGCCCGTGGGAATCTCCAGGTCGACATCGCGCAAAGCGTGTTTGCCGCCCGGGTAAATCATATGGAGGCCTTTGATGGATATACTCATGGTTACATGCAAAAAGAGCGCGGTAAAGATAAACAAAAAGTTTCGGGGTTTAAGCCAAATATATATTTGCGGTATTGATTTTCGATTTTTTAGATACATTTGCTCATTAAATAAAATATTTCATGGAGAAAACGAGAGGCAGGATGTTTCTTTACATTGGGTTGAGCATCATATGCATTGCTTTTGTTGTAAGGTGGCTGGGTGCACCGCTGTATTGCTTTTGGGGGTTGCTTGGACTGGCAATTTCTTTCAAAGCCGTTTTCCTGGTCGCTGTTTTCCGGGCAGGGCCTTTCCGTCCGGGTTTGTGGCTCTATTTGATTCTTGCAGGAGTGGTAATGATTTTGACATCACTCCTTTTTAAAAGTATTTTCCCGATTCCTGCCATACGCAATATCCTTTTCTACGGAGCCATTTCATTGAAGATAACCGGCCTGATCCTGCTACTGCTGGACAGGAAAAAATCAAATTAAGTCATGAATCTGCTCAAACTTGAAAATCCGCTTTGTTTTCCCGGAGAGATCAGGTTTCAAATAGAATAGAAGTCTCAACCTTGAAAACCATGAGATTTTGCTAATGCTTACGCTTTGGGTAAAGTCTAAATTTTTTATCTGTCTGAATTGATTATAATTATTTAAACTGTTTCAGCGTAAATGGATTGTTAAATCGCAGGTGTACGCCGAAGCTATAGTCCGTTTCACCACGATCCAAATCGCTGTATGTTTCCACTTGTGCACCCACGGATATGCCTTTGAACAGCGTTTTTTCGAAAGCGAGCCTGCACGTCAGCAGGCTGCGTGCGGGTAACTGCCGCTGTGGATTGTACGGATCGAAAGAACCGAAAAGAGGCTCGCCCTCGAAAGCATAGAATTTATCGGAATTCCAGTACCCGGCCATGAACTTGAACGGCGAGGCGTCAGCATGAAATACCGGGTACACGCCCCATCCCTTATTGTAAGGCCGCAGTGTTTCGTTGGAATAACGGTCCCAATACCCTGCCACATACACGTCCAGACCCACCGACTTGACAAAGCCGGCGCCGGTGTTCAGGCGCGAACATAAACCTGTAGCCAGGTTACCGAGCACGATCATCGGATCGTTCGAAGTATCGATCTGGCCGCCCTGGTGATGGATGAGCAGTTGCAAAGGGACTGTGAGGACAAAGCGGCTGCCTTCCCCGGTAAGTACCCTCGATACCGATGCGCCGAATGTGAGCGTCTCCGGGACCGAATCGCCGCGCTGGATGAAATGCTCCCAGTCCACCCACACATCGGTAAACCAGCGGCTGGTGTGCAGCACAAACTGTAACCCGCTTTCGGGATTGGCTGTATATTGGCGTTCCCACTGGTACAGCGGCTCGATGAGCCTGTGATTGACGCCGCCGTAAAGATTGCCCAGCACCATATTGAAATTGGGCGTAATGGCGTATTGAAGCCGTACAAAAGCCTGCAGGTTTTCCAGCGGGTCGCGCCCCGAATATTTAACCGCACGGGCGCCCAATTCTACTTTGAATTTGCCGGCAACCTGGTAGCCCAGCATAAGGGTCGACGAAATGCCCGGAAGCGTTTGTCCCACAGCCACCGGGCTGAAATATTCGTTATTCTTAAAAAAGCCTGTTATATCTGCCTCCAGCGTCAATTTATTGCTATCGGTCGCTGATAATGCCGGCGAGGAGAGCAGCGTGGAAGGAAACCATTGTGCATGTGCAGCACTAACCGTGACTGCGAGAAAAATGAAAAGCGAGAAACGGTGAATGAAGAATGGACGCATTTAGTTTAATCAGTTTGAATTTATGACATTAGAACAATGAAAACCCGGAAACAAATATAGGTTAAAAAATACTTATGGCCTATTGAAAAACGGGACAAAGATGAATTACAGCGTCCGCATGAAAGTCACATGCACTCCCGTTTTCAGTATGATGCGGAAAGTCGTTCCCTTGTCGGGCTCGGAGCGCAGCACAAAGATACGCCCGTTGTGGTAATCCTCGATAATACGTTTGGTCAGTGATAGCCCAAGCCCCCAGCCTCTCGATTTCGTAGTATATCCGGGCTTAAATACCGTTTTGAATTTGTGTTTGGGTATTCCTTTCCCGGTATCCGAGACATCAATCACCATCTGGTTGCGCGAGAGCTTCAACTCAACACTGATTGTTCCTGCTCCGGCCATTGCGTCGAGTGCATTTTTGCAGAGATTTTCGATCACCCAGCTGAACAACGGCTCACTCAATGGCGCCATCACAGCCTCGTCCGGCTGGTCGTAGCATATGCTAACCTTGTCCGACGAACGTTTGCGGATATAATTCAAACTGTTGGCTATGGCCTGGCCCACATCGGCCATCGGAGTGGCTGGCTTTGAACCTATCTTTGAGAAGCGTTCGGTAATGGAATGAAGGCGCGATACATCCTTCTCCAGTTCTGCTACCAGCGCCTGGTCGTGCACCTGCATCTTGAGCATCTCGGTGATGGCAAGCAACGACGAAATAGGCGTTCCCAACTGGTGCGCCGTTTCTTTCGATAAGCCGACCCAGACCTGGTTCTGTTCGGATTTGCGCGATGTACTGAACGCAAAATAAGCCACGCCGATAAACAGGAATATGATGCCCAGCTGTATGTATGGATAATAGGACAACTGATAGAGCGTGGACGAATCGTCGTAGTAAATATACTGGGGATCGTCGAAAAGGTCAATGGTGATCGGGTCGTATTGCCCCTTCATGTATTCCAGACGGCGTGCAACATAATCGGGGTTACGTACCTTGAGCGAATCAAGATTCCGGTAAAACTTGATTTGCTGGTTTTTATCGACAATAATTACCGGGATGGTAGCGTTATCTTCAATCACATAGAGATAAAAATCAAGGTTGGTATCGTCAATGTCCGATTCGGCAATCATACGGTTTGCATCAGCCCATATTTCTATTTTTTTCCGCTCCTCGGCAGATAGTTTTCCAACCATATGGTTGGTATACAGCAACGAGCATACTCCGATGGCAATAGCGCAAACCAGCAGGAAAATCTTCCATTTCGACCGTAAATTATAGATATTCATATTTTTTTAGCTTCAAGTCCAAAAATTAAAGCTTCAAGTTTTCAAGTTACATGGCTTTACCCAGTTTAAACCTTTAAACTAAGATATGCAGTTTTTATTGTTCCGCCCGATGTCTTTGTTCAATTTCAAAAACCATCCCGTCTTCGGCCGCTTCCGTATTCGGAAACACACGCCTGGCTTCGTTTACGAGCGGGGTTATATCTTTGTAGCGCGCCGAAAAATGTCCGATAACCAGTTTCCCGGCATTGGCGGCAAGAGCTACACGGGCAGCATCATCGGCGGTGGAGTGGAAGGTTTCTTTCGACCTCGCTTTTCCATCATTTCCATAAGTTGCCTCGTGGTACAATAAATCAACATCCTTGACGATTCGCGACAAATCGTCAACGTAAACAGTATCCGAACAATAGGCGTATGAACGGGGTTTGATGGCAGGATGTGTTAATTGAGCATTGGGAACCGGCTTCCCTTCTCCGGTATCATAATCTGCGCCCGCCTTGATGGCGGGAATATCCCGCAACGGGATATGATAAAAACCAATCATATCTTTTCGGATATTCAGCAATTTCTCCTTTTCCCTGAACAGGTAACCCCAGGTAGGAACACGATGCTTCAACGGGAAACAGGTAACAGTGACCCTGCTGTCTTCATAAATAAATTCCGGTTCTTTGGCGGTTAATGTATGAAAATGTAACGGAAACCCAAGAGGCGTAAAGTATTTCAATTGTCCCCGGAGCCAGTCCTCCATATATGGCGGCCCGAACAGATCCAATGGTTCCACACGTTCCAGCAAACTTAACGACGATAATAACCCCGGAAGTCCGAATACATGATCGCCATGCAGATGGGAGATAAAGACAGCCCTTATCTGTTGAAACCTGATTTTATAGCGCCGCAGTTGCATTTGGGTTCCTTCGGCGCAATCGACCAGGAAAAAATGTTCGTCAACCTGTAGCGCCTGAGCAGTTGGGTAGCGCTGTGATGTAGGCGCGGCTGCACCACTTCCCAATATTGTAACCGAAAATGTCATGATTCGATTGTCTGCATGATTGATGCAGGAGCGACACAATGAAAAACAAATCGGCACCGGTCGTAAAACCGGTTACCGATTCGTATTTTTCAGCAATGCTTAGCCGTTGGATCAGGCTTTTTCAATCATGGCAACTGCTTCTTCCACGTTCATGGTGATGTTCAGCACCGTGTCGAGTTGCGAGATAGTGATCAAGCGTTCTACGGCATCGTTCAGCCCGGTTAAAACAAACATACCGCCGGCATTTTTACACAATCGGTTGGCGACAAGGATGGAACTTAATCCCGAGGAATCGCAATAACGACATTTGCTTAAATCGAGAATGATATTCTTTTCACCATTGCCCGAAATCAGCACTAATTCCGATTTAAGACTTGGAGCAACATGGGTATCCAATTTTTCGTGTAACACCCTAATAAGTGTGTAATTGGGCTGTTGTTCAACTTTAAAATCCATAACTGATATTATTAAATAATGATATGCTATTATTCTTTATCTGATTCTTTATCTGATTCTGATTTTTTATCCGACTCCGATTCTTCAGCGTTCCCTTCTTTTTTTGGTTTTTCTTCTACCTTCTCTTCAGAAGTTTCAGCATCTGTTTCGGCTTTTACTTCAGCAACTTCAGCAACTTTAGCCTCATCTTTAGCTTCAGCAACTTCGGCTACGGGTGTTTTTCCCTTCACCTTTTTTCCTTCGGCTTTTTTCTTGGCGCCTTTCTTTTCAGTGGCTTCCATTTCTTCCTTCAAGGCTGCCAATTCGGTGATGTCGCCAAATGTAGTCCTTTCGAGGGATGCTTTCAACTTTTTAGTTGCCAGCTTGGTTTCTTCACTTGCCGAACGCGGTTTTCCAGAATTATTATCGTCTTTGCGAAGATCTTCGAAAGTGCGGCTGTGCGAAAGAATGATGCGCTTCGATGATTTATTAAATTCAATTACCTTGAAATTCAACTTTTCATCCAGTTTCGCAGGCGTACCGTCTTCTTTCACCATGTGTTTCGGGGTTACGAAACCTTCCACGCCATAAGGTAAAGCGACGATGGCGCCTTTGTCGAAAATTTCTACAATGGTGCCTTCGTGGATCGAATCGACGATGAAGATGCTTTCGAATACATCCCACGGATTTTCTTCCAGCTGTTTGTGGCCAAGGCTCAAACGGCGGTTTTCCTTGTCGATTTCGAGTACTACTACATCAATGTTTTCGCCGATCTGGGTAAATTCCGAAGGATGTTTTACCTTCTTGGTCCACGAAAGGTCGGAGATATGGATCAAACCGTCTACGCCCTCTTCGATTTCAACAAATACGCCGAAGTTGGTGAAGTTACGCACTTTGGCAACATGTTGCGAACCAACGGCATATTTTTCGTCGATCTTTTCCCACGGGTCGGTTTTGAGTTGCTTAATACCCAGGGACATTTTGCGATCGTCGCGATCCAGGGTCAGGATTTGCGCTTCCACGGTGTCGCCCACTTTCAGGAAATCCTGTGCGCTACGCAGATGCAGCGACCACGACATTTCCGATACGTGGATCAAACCTTCTACACCCGGAGAAATTTCTACAAATGCGCCGTAATCGGCAATTACTACCACTTTTCCGGTAACGGTGTCGCTTACCTTCAGGTCGGGATTCAAAGCGTCCCACGGGTGCGGCGTCAATTGTTTCAAACCTAAAGCGATACGTTTCTTGGCATCGTCAAAATCGAGGATCACCACGTTTAACTTCTGATCCAACTGAACCACTTCTTCCGGATGCGTTACGCGGCCCCATGAAAGGTCGGTGATATGGATCAAACCGTCTACGCCGCCCAGGTCGATGAATACACCGTAAGAAGTAATATTCTTGACAGTACCTTCGAGTACCTGGCCTTTTTCGAGTTTCGAAATAATTTCGGCCTTTTGTTGTTCCAATTCGGCTTCAATGAGCGCTTTGTGCGATACCACCACATTCTTGAACTCATGGTTGATCTTGACGATCTTGAATTCAGTGGTTTTACCCACAAATACATCGTAGTCGCGGATCGGTTTCACGTCGATTTGCGAACCGGGCAGGAACGCTTCTATACTGAACACGTCCACGATCATACCGCCCTTGGTGCGGCATTTGATGTAGCCGGTGATCACTTCGTCGTTTTCAAGCGCCTGATTTACCCTGTCCCACGAACGCATCGAGCGTGCGGTTTTGTGTGAAAGGACCAGCTGTCCCTTTTTATCTTCGGAACTTTCAACATACACTTCAACCGTGTCGCCTATTTTCAGGCCGGGATTGTAGCGGAATTCATTCATGCTGACAATGCCTTCCGATTTGTAACCGATGTTGATCACCACCTCGCGTTTGTTCATAGCGATTACCTTTCCGTCAATGATTTCGTTTTCAGAGATCGACGACAGGGTCTGGTCGTACATCGCTTCCATTTTTGCCCGTTCATCAGTTGCATACGCATTGGGCACATTCGAATACGTATCCCAATTGAAATTTTCAAGTGATACGTCTTCTTTTTTGATTTTTTTAATTTCCTTAACTACTTCCTCAGCTCCTTCGTCTTCGAAAGATTCCGCCTCTTCTACATCCACTTCTGTGTCTGTACTTTCCTCCACTTCACCGGCGGTTGCTCCCCTGATTTCCACATCGAGCTCTTTTTCAAACTCTTTTTCTTTTGATTGTGTTGCCATTCAAAATATATTATTTTTTAAAAATTAATGAAATTAGACATTATGTTGTTTAACTCGAAACTGCAAAAGTAATCATATTTACGATAGTACCACAAAAAAAAATTTAAATTTATCAATTTTGAAAGTTTTTTACGGGAAAACTTGTTGCATGATAAAATTTGGCTACTTTTGCACCCGCAAAACATCATGCCCAGATGGCGGAATTGGTAGACGCGCTAGTTTCAGGGACTAGTGTCCGCAAGGATGTGCAGGTTCGAGTCCTGTTCTGGGTACTAAAAAAAGATTCAAAGGTTATATTGTTTCCAAACCGGTTTTGAATTTTGAGTTTTGAATGTGTCTGCCCAGGTGGTGGAATTGGTAGACACGCTACTTTGAGGGGGTAGTGGGCGTTAGCCCGTGTGAGTTCGAGTCTCGTCCTGGGCACTTTTTGTTGGCAAAATTATAGATTTTAAGACGTTCCGAAGCGTCCGGTTATATCTCAAGTAAACGGCTGCGAATAGTATCAAAGCTTCATCATCCATTCGCCACTGTTACACGTCTTCCTTGAACCAGCTGGCATACATAATGTAATTGTTGGCGATGCGTTCGATCATATCGCGGGTTTGCTCGGGGCTGACATCTTTTACTTTCTTGGCGGGCATACCGGCATAAAGGCTTCCCGGCTCAACAATGGTTCCTGTGAGGACTACCGCACCTGCCGCAATGATGGAGTTTTCGCCGACCACAGCATGGTCCAGGATAATGGAACCGATACCGAGCAATACATTGTCGCATATTTTGGCGCCGTGGATCACTACGTTGTGCCCTACTGATACGTTGTTACCGATTTCCACTACCGATTTCCGGTATAATGTATGCAATACCGAGCCGTCCTGTATGTTTACTTTATTGCCGATGCGGATGGAATTAACGTCGCCGCGCAATACCGTATTGAACCATATACTGCAATCGTCACCCATAATCACATCGCCTATAATGGCTGCATTATCCGCAAAATAACAGTTATTTCCGTATACCGGCGTACATCCCCGTACTGATTTTATGATGGCCATCTATTGACAATTAAAATTGGTGTATCCTACATTTCATCAGCCTGGTGCAAATCCACCATCGTGTCGATATCAATCCACGAACCCTGTATGTATTTAATGGCGACAGGATGTGTCTTTATGATCTCGTTAAATAAATCGTTGGTGGTCATTTGCTTGAAGTCGGGATGTCCCGAAAGATTCCCCAATGCTTCTTTTACGATTTGTGCACCGTTACCGGTCACTTTCCACAATCCGATGAATTCACCATCGACTTGTGCCTGGGTCAGCGTGGTAGATGCTTCCTTTAGGAACACTCCTTCGCTGTATAATTCCTTATTGTATGGTTTCGAAGCACGAACAAGGTCCTTTTCCTTATTGGAATCGATCGATGTATCCGACGACACGATAATAGTAATGTCGCTGTGGTCATTCAGCAGGTCGTTGAGGATGTAGCTGCGGAAAATAATATCGCCGTATGAAATCACCGTATTATCCATGATTTTGTCCTTTGCCAGGAAAAGGGAATACAGTTCCCTGGTCTCGGTATGCAAATCGTTGTCGACCGTTGAAATATTGGGAAAACTGATCTTCGATTTTTCGAATCCCCTCACTACGGAAATATCCTTGATACCTACCTTGTTAAACTTCTCGACAAGGGTTTCGAGCAGGGTTTTATTGTGCACCTTGAGCAGTGTTTTGGGCTTTTCCCGGGTAAGCTTGCCTAAATGTCCCTGGCTGGCGGCAAGGATGATACTGTTAACCTGCTTCCCCGCAGTGGGTAAATATTTTTTCTCGGCTTTCTGAAGTTCTTCGGCGCCCTGCAACCGAAAAATCTCGGCCACGCTTGCCACTTTCTCTTCGATACCTGTAAGTGACTGCTCTTTAAAAATCCTTTTTGAGGTTTGTTGCATTCCCTGCACGGCAGCCCGCACATTATGATTGGCCCATATTACCATGCTAATGCCCAATTGGCGGAAATAGTCGGTAGGCGTGGAATAGTATTTGGTAGGGACAATAATCACCGGATGCCTGTTACCCCATTCTTTCATAAAAGCTTCTATATCCGAGGGATTCGATTTTTTGCTGTGTATCAGGATGGCATCAGCGCCGGCTTGGCGGTATGCTTCGGCGCGGCGTAGGGCCTCGTCGAGCCCCCAACCGGCGATGAATGCTTCTACGCGGGCAACAATCACAAAATCAGGATCCAACTGGGTATCGCGAGCCGCTTTGATCTTGCCGGAAAACTCGTCGATATCGGCCAAAGGCTGTGTCTCTCCTGCAATGAACGAGTTCGTTTTCGGGAACAACTTGTCCTCAATACAAACCCCTGCAATATCACGCTGTTCCAATTTCTTCACCAGGCGGCGCATATTGTTGAAGTTACCATAACCGGTATCGCCATCAAGAAGGATGGGTATGGTAGTAGCATCGCTCATGAATTCAAGCACGTCGAGTACTTGCGTCCACGAAGCCTCGTTATTGTCGCGCACACCCAAAGCCGCCGAAATGGACAACCCGCTACCCCAAATCCCTTTAAACCCGACTTCTTCCACAATTTTCGCCGACAGACCATTGTGCGCTTCCATCAGGAATTCAATTGTCGCCGATTGCAGCATACTTTTTAAACATGTACTCTTTTTCATTTCTCGATATTTTAGACGACATTCCACTCCGGTAAATCTACTTTACCGCAAGGAATATCTATGGTGCATCCGATTATAAAAATCGCAAAGGTATACAAAAATAATCATCTGATGATAAATTTGCTTCGTGTTCGGTGCAATTCAACTTGTCGCATTGAGGATAAGCTTGCACGGGGTTATCCACCTCAGATGCATGACCTTGGCGGCCAGTATAAATTAAAATCCAAACTTTATTCAGCCGGAATGGTCTGATCTTTTGTGTCAGGGAAGGGCATACTTTTTACATTATTATTTATGATTATATGCCGAACAGTATAGGGCACTTCTAAAAACTCGGCATCCAATTCAGGGGGGATAAATATAGTATTGATCGATAGGATATTATTAAATATTTGTGTATATTTGTGCATGAAAATATATAAACGTCATAAAGATTACGGATTTTGGGATCAGGATATCCGTTTAAGCAAGTTGAGTCAATTGGGCGATCCGCTGGAGAAATTGAACAAAGGTATTGATTTTGAGCTGTTCAGGTC
>JAISDP010000127.1 GCA_031264715.1 Bacteroidales bacterium | reverse complement strand
GTTGATATACTTTGCCGCCTGCGGTTCATTTGCCGGTACTGCGCTTTTTGTCATCGGATCGGTTATCAAAATATCAAAACGTACTGCAAAAATAATGCAATTTAGTGATCAGAAAGCAGTGCGCTCAAAAAATATGGTTGCTTTTTTACAAAAAAGCGCGTAAAAATATTATAGCGCCTCAAAAAAAGCAATAACCATTTTTACTTCCCGATTGGTGAAACCATAGTTTTTCATAATTTTGACCCCTTAAAATATACCCGGTAATACTTTTTCCTGTATGAAGAAAATAACATCATTTTTATTATCGATACTCTTCGTAGTCTCGTTGTTCATGGTCGAATCGTGCGTTCCGTGGAGCAAGTTCAGGGAACAAAAGAAAAAACTGGCTAACTATGAAGCTGAAAATAACGGTCTGATCTCGGCCAACGAACAATTAACGGTGAGCAACACCGAATTATCGGCAAATATGGCCATCTGCAGGAAAGAACTGGATGTGATGGCGGCCGACTCGGCGCTACGGGTACAGGAAATCGCAGCATTGCGGAAGAATAGTCGCCAACTTGAAAACCGCCTGCAGGAAATGAACGTGACCATGGATGCACTGAAAAAAGGTTCGGAACGCGAAGCTTCCAAGCTGATGATGCAGATACAGGGTATACAGGGCGACCTGCAAACGCGCGAAGCCGAGTTACAGAAACTGTCGCAGGAGATGGCCGATAAGCAGCGTAACCTGCTGGCTATGGAGCAGGAGCTGGATAAACGCAACCGGCGTATGGCCGAGTTGGAACGGTTGGTCTCACGCCAGGATTCGTCCGTTCGTGCACTCAAGAACAAAGTATCAGCGGCGCTGGTGGGGCTCGAAAACAACGGACTGACAGTGAGCATGCGCCAAGGGAAAGTATATGTGTCGCTGGAAGAGAAACTGCTGTTCAAATCGGGCAGTATCGTGGTCGACCCGGCCGGTGTGAGCGCCTTGAAGAAATTAGCAAAAATACTGGAGCAGAATCCCGACATCAGCATTACTATTGAGGGCCATACCGACAATGTTCCGTTGACTTCAAGCGCTTCAATGCAGGACAATTGGGACCTGAGCGTAAAGCGGGCTACTTCTATTGTCCGCATCTTGCTCGAAGGGGGAAGGATAGCGTCGAACCGCCTCACTGCAGCCGGTCGTGGCGAATTTATCCCCGTAGATGCAGCCAATACGCCTGCGGCACGGCAGAAAAACCGACGCACTGAAATCATCCTGATGCCCAAGCTCGATGAGTTGTACCAAATATTGGAATAGAAGCGTTATCAATGGTACAAATAGGCCCGGCAATTGTTTCGTTGGATATATTCGAAAAGAAATTCGTTTGCAACCTGCCTAAATGCAAGGGAATGTGCTGTGTATACGGCGAATCGGGCGCGCCGCTCGACGACGGCGAAATAGCCATCCTGCAGGAGATATATCCGAAGGTGAAACCCTATATGACCCCGGCAGGTATCGCAGTGGTGGAGCAACAGGGCGTGTACGATACCGATTGGGACAACGACAGGGTAACGCCATTGATCGGCAATTCGGAAGATTGTGCATACGCCTGCGCCGAAAAAGGGGTGTTTTATTGTGCCGTCGAAAAGGCCTTTATGAACGGTGAAATCGGTTTTCGCAAACCCGTTTCGTGTCATCTCTATCCGATACGGATCACCAGGTATACTGACTTCGAGGCTGTGAACTACCATCCTTGGAATATTTGCTGCGACGCCCTGAAATTGGGGGAAAAGACAGGAACGCCGCTGTATGTTTTCCTGAAAGAGCCTTTAGTCCGGAAATACGGCGCAGAATGGTATGAACAACTGTGTCTGGCAGCAGAACATCTGGAAAAGAACCTCCCCCTTATGTCATAACCTGATCCTTACTATCTTGGTCGTCACTGTTCATGATAAAAACCAGCTTATCATATTTTTCCATGATTTGCCGGACTGTTATATTCGCGGGATCAAACCTGTATTCGTCCGCCAACGCCACAGGTAATATTTTAGGTGATGTGCCTGCTATGAAAACAGCATCCATGCCGGGCAAGTCGCCGGCTGCAATGCGTGCTTCCACCAAGTGAACCGACAGGTCGCGACAGGTCTGTAATATGTACTTGCGGGTGATACCGGGCAACACGTCAGCTTCGGGAGCAGTGTACACTGTGCCATTCTTCACCATGAAGATAGTGGAGCGCGAACCTTCGGTAATATATCCATCCGGGTGTACCAGAATGACTTCGTACAGGTTCTTTTCGGCAATAACCCGGTTAGCACGATCCCTAAGTTCCGCCTGCTCGATCTTGGCATTCGGGTTTGTTCGTTCGGCAACGAGAAGAGATGTCTTCACACCGTCCCGGTAGTCTTTATCGGACGGGTAGTGATGCGGGATAAAGTAAGCCGCCTGGTACTGCACTTTTCCTGCAAGGAAATAATACTCTAATTTGATATTTCCTGTTTGCACCCCGTTTTGTTGCAGCAATCGCTCCAGTTGCTTCCGTATTTCGGCGGCAGACAATGCAAGCTCGACGCCCGCCAGTTGCGCAGAATGGTTCAACCGGTCGATATGATCGTTCAGGAAAAGAAAGATACCGTCGGTAACACGGATCAGTTCGTAAAGTACTCCATGGCCGGTCGGAGGAGCAAATGCAGCGACATCGGCCGGATGGTTGTTGATGATAATGATACGATAGATCATGAAATGTAAACTGATGATTCGGGATTCAAAGCTAAGTTTATTTTAGTATTTGGGAAACAGGCCGGCTAAAAACTTTCATGGAGATGCCATGTTACGGGTTGGATACGGTTAAAAAACAACACATTAACAAGAAGTGGAAAATATTTTCAAAAAAAACAGTACTTTGTTATGCATGGTACTAAGAATTTATCATATCTTTGCAGGATCATTTTTAATCCATAATATCGTTAAAATAGTAAATGTCATGAAAAAGGTTATTTCGATTCATCTTGGTAGTAAGATGTTTCAAATTGAAGAAGATGCTTATGCATATTTGAACAATGTATTGAACGCCCAGTGGAAGAAGCAGGAACTGGAGGCACAGGTAGCCGATCGGCTGGAACAAAAACTCGGAAGCAAACCGATTGTCACTTATCCAGACGTGGTGGATGCGTTGTATCAGCTTGGTTTTTCGGCATCGGAATATCAGGCGGTCACATCGGCAATCGGCGGAAAAAGGTTGTACCGCCAGCCGAAGGAGAAGATGATTGCCGGCGTATGTACCGGTTTGGGCGATTATCTTGAAATTGATCCCGTGATCATGCGGATACTTTTTGTGATCGCCGGCTTCCTGGGTAGCCTGGGTTTATGGCTGTACATCATCCTTTGGATCATTATTCCCAAGGCTCCTAAAATGTTAACCGCCTAATCATGAGCGCCGAAAATGTAAAAGCCCAGATGCGCAAAGGAATACTGGAATATTGCATTCTCTGCGTATTGCTTGACGGCGATGCATATGCTTCCGACATCATCAACCGGCTGAAGGAGGCGCAGATGATCGTCGTGGAAGGGACACTATACCCGTTGCTCACCCGGCATAAAAATGCCGGGTTGCTGGCCTACCGTTGGGAAGAGTCGACGCAGGGCCCGCCGCGCAAGTATTACACCATCACCGGGGAAGGCAAGCGTTTCCTGGCCGATCTCGACGCGTCGTGGCAGGAATTGATCGACTCGGTGAATAAACTTCGTAACAATCGTCAAACCATCTAATCAAACAAAAATGAAACGTGTAGAAA
>JAISDP010000046.1 GCA_031264715.1 Bacteroidales bacterium | reverse complement strand
TTCATCAAAAAAATGCATTTATGTTGAAGTTCGATCAAAATATTTCTTATTTTTGACCCCAAATCGGGTATGATGTCTATTAAAAGGAATGTAATTTTTGTACTGATATCTACCGTGGGTACGTTCGCCTACGGGCAGTCGGATATTTTCCTGACCCAGCAGTGGTTTTCGCGGATCAACATGAATCCGGCCGCCACAGGCAACAGCAATAATGTAGATATATTCCTGTTCAATCGTCAGCAGTGGACCGGTTTTGAAAATGCGCCAAAAACGAGCATCCTGAATGCACACAGCTATTTTAATGGCATCCAGTCGGGATTGGGTTTGAGCCTGATGTTCGATAAACTTGGCGTAAGCCATCAAACAGTAGATGCCATGCTGTCGTATGCTTACCATATTGACCTTACCGACAACATGCTTCTCTCGCTGGGATTGTCGGGCGGTTTGTACAACAGCTATTGGGACCCCAAAAAGAACAGGCTGAACGAAGATGACGATCCGGAAGTGTCATCAACCGAAAAATCATCGCGTACCACTGCCGATTTTGATGCAGGCTTGGAACTGAATACATACGGATTTACCTTTGGCGCTTCGGTTACACACCTGATCAATCCGGGCCCGGAGGACGCCTATACCGGTAAACCCGGAAGGGAATTTTATGTTTATACACGCTACCGCAGGGCAATAGACAGGGATTTTGATATTGCTCCCGGTATCATGTATCGCAACAGCAATTACCTTAGTTTTTTCGATCTTAATGTTACCGGCTGGTATCAGAAAAAATACTGGGCTTGCCTGTCTTTCCGGCCCAATAATGCATTTGCAGTTATGTTGGGCGTCGAGTTCGGTATGTTTCGTGTGGGATATGCCTACGACCGTTCTGTTGGGGTAACTTCGTCGCTGGCAGCAAATACACACGAAATAATGCTTTCCGTACGTATCCAGAAACCGCAAAAAGGCAGGAAAACAACCCGTTTCCTCGAATAACGCCGTGCGATTTCTTTGTAAAGTGTAAATTAATTTTAATTATCAATAATCATAAATCATAACAAATATCAAGATCAACATGAAAGATGCAGTAGTAGGGATAGACATAGGAGGAACGTTTACCAAGTACGGTATTATCGACCGCGTAGGTAATGTGATGATGGAAGGCTCGGTTCCCACCGACCAGACAGATGACATCAACGTATATCTTACCGGATTGAATGGCGCAATTGACAAAACGGCAGCCGAACTCGGCGATTCCGTGAGTATTATGGGTATCGGTATTGGCGCGCCCAATGGCAATTACAAGAGTGGCAGCATCGAGTTTGCTCCGAATCTGAAATGGGCGCATAATAAAGTGGTAAACCTGGTTACTTTGTTGCATAAACATTTCAAAATGCCCGTTGCTGTGACCAATGATGCCAATGCTGCTGCTATCGGCGAAATGATTTATGGCGGAGCGAAGGGAATGAAGGATTTCATTCTCATCACCTTGGGTACAGGACTGGGTAGCGGTATCGTAGTCAATGGAGAGTTGGTTTACGGAAACGATGGTTTTGCCGGCGAGATAGGACATGTACGCGCAAAGGACAACGGCCGCATGTGTGGCTGCGGACGTCGCGGCTGCCTGGAAACTTATGTGAGCGCGCCCGGTATCAAACGTACGGTTTTCGAATTGTTGGCCGAATATAACGGCAATAGCGAACTGTCCAAATACTCATTCGAACAGTTGACTTCCGAAATGATTTACCATGCCGCAACCCGCGGCGATAAAATCGCACTGGAAGCTTTCCGTATCACAGGTGAACTCCTGGGTATCAAACTGGCCGACGCTGTGGCACACACTTCACCCGAAAAGATATTCCTCTTCGGCGGCCTGGCCAAATCGGGCGACTATATCCTCAATCCTACGCGCGAAAGTTTCGAAAAGAACTTGCTCAAGATATACCAGGGCAAGATTCCTATTGTACTTTCATCGCTTACCGAGGGCAATGTAGCGATTCTCGGCGCCAGCGCTCTGATCTGGCAGGAATTGAACAAGCAATAAACCATTATTGATTACAGCCGGATTTTATCGGAACATTGTGGAACATTGTGTTTGTAATACGGATTTTTTGTTCGTCGGAAACGTTTTTTACGGTTATTTCCCTTTTTTGAGGCGTTAACCGTTATATAACTTTTTGCATGATATAATCGTTCTTGTAGAAGCCATTTCCAATGTCTTCGTCCACTTCCCGGTCGATATGGAATCCCAATTGTTTGTAGAATCCTACGGCTTTATTATTACGGTTTACGTTCAGTTCGAACAGGAAATGTCGGTCGGGATGCTGGTCGCGGATGTATTCTTCGGCTTTTTCCACAAGGAAACGTCCCGCCCCCGTTCCGTGTATGAGCGGAAGGACATACAGTTTTTCGAGAATGTAAAGGTTTTCGCTCTGCGGATGGAAGGAAATAAAGCCGGATGGAACTTCATCACACAAAACAATGAAGAATATATGCCCATCTTGCATCTGCCGATGGAGCGACTCTTCGGAATACATCATTTTCAGCATGTAATCCATCTGCTCATCGGATAATATTTCGGAATAGGCCGCTTTCCACGATGGAACGGCTAACTCGTATATCAATGCGCAATCGTTGGGCGTTGCCTGCTGTATTGTTTTCATGCTTAACTTAACGTGATAAAAAATGAGAAACCTAACAGATCCGGCTGTTAGGTTTCTTTAATTGCAAAGTCCCAAGACCTCCGAGGTTTTTGAACCGGGGAAGCTTCAAGGGTCATTAGGTTCTTACAGTTGATCCAAGAAGTCCTTGAATTCGGTATAATCCTGGAAGATGGTCAACCTGGGATCGGTAATTTTCACCGTGTTGGCCTGGGTTCCGGCAAGCAACAACTTTTGGTTGGCGCTGCATGCCGCCAATACCCTGGCGTAGTATGCGGTCAAATCGATTTGCGACAAGGTGGCAACCGAGAAGAGGTAACTTTCCGGATTCTTTTCAAGAATATCCACTAATTCTTCCGATGGGAACGAAACTCCCAGGTAGAGTGTTTGGAATCCCCTCTTTTTGGCTATGTAATTGCAGGAAAGCAACCCATTATCCAGCCGTTCGGTTTTTGGCAGGAACAGGATAAACTTTTTACTGTTTGCCTTTTCCGAAGGCGCCAGACCGTCAATAGCCACATACAATTTCTGCTTGTAAAGCGATGTGATGAAATTGATCTGTGCCACTGTTACCGAGTTGGTTTGCCATAAGAAGGTCAACCTTTTGAAGAACGGGACAAAGACCTTCATGATGGTTTCTTCAAAGCCCATTTGCAGCACCAGGTGGCCGAACAGCTTTTCGAATTTAGCCTCATTCATATCAACCATGATCAGTTTCAAGCTTTCGATCTGGCTTTCGAGGTTGGAATCCTCACCTTCCGACAACTGCAAGACAGCTTCGGCAATTTCGGTGTCGGACAGGTTTGCAATTTTCGAAATTTTCAAACCATTGTTGTTAAGCAAAGCTACACTAAGAAGCTTGCGTAAATCCTTATCGGAATAAATCCTGATATTGGTTGGTGTTCTCTCCGGGCTTAAAAGACTGTATCTTTGTTCCCAAATTCTTATCGTATGAGCTTGAATACCGGTCAGGTTTTCAAGATCTTTAATGGAATAAGTCGGCATGACATCTTTTGGTATTAGAGGTTATTATTGATTATTTATTTAATTATTTAATTATACAGAAACAAAACTTTCATTTAAATCTCAAAAGGTGTTTACTTTAATTGTTTTTCCTTAAAATAAACAATCCATCTCGATTTTGTATGATCGCCTTTTTAATGCGCTCATCTCCACACACAAAATCGTTGAAGCTCCGCAATTTGACGGTGGTTTCATCTTGAACCTGCGGGTCGGCTACTTTACCGTACCACAGGATGTTATCAACCAAAACATAACCACCCTGCTTTACCTTGTCGAATATCGCATGGTAATAATCCAAATACTGTTTCTTCGCTGCATCAATGAATACAAGGTCGAAAACAGTATCGAACCGCGGAATGATTTCGAGGGCATCGCCGACATGCAGGGTGATCCTGTCCGTTAACCCGGCTTTGTCGAAGAAAGCCGACGCTATCTCAGCCCGTTCGTCATCCTGTTCGATGGTATGCAACCGCCCGCCGGCGATCATCCCCTCGGCCAAACAGATGGCCGAGTACCCCGTATAGGCGCCTATTTCGAGAATCTGCGCGGGATGAATCATGTGGCTGATCATGCTGAGCAACCGTCCCTGCTCATGACCCGAAATCATTCCGGGATATGGTACATTCAGGTGGGTATAGCGGTACAACTCATGCAACACGCTACTTTCCGGGCCTAAATGATCGAATATATATTCTTCTATCCGTCGATCCATTCAATGATAGGTCAAAAAGCTCAAATGATGGAACACTTCGTTTGCCACCTCGCAAAGACGTTCAGCATTTACCTCGTTAATTTGCGCCCAAATATCATGCAAATTATCCACTTTATCAAACATTAATATGCTTTTCCCGGCAGATAACATTCTTGCATCGTTCATGTCGGACGCAATCGCCCATTGTCCCATCACCTGTAATTGCAGTTTTTTCAACTGTTCCCCGGTTAATGGGTTTCCCTTCAACCTGTCAAGTTCTTTTTCGATTTGTACCACACATTTTTCTATTTTGCTCTTGTCCGATGCAAAATAGACGTTAAAAACTCCGATATCGGAATACGGCGTATACGATGCTTCCACGTGGTAAACCCATCCGTACCGTTCGCGTAATGACATGTTCAGGCGGGTATTCATTCCGGGGCCGCCGAGCAGGTTGGCTAACATGGTCATGGCAATCCTGAATCTGCGGTCGGAACTGTTGCATGTTGTGCCGACGATGCAGTGCGACTGGTGGTTTTTCTTGCCGGTTCCTTTTTCGAAAGGGACATAAACCGCCGGAGCTGTCCGCGCCACAGGTACTTGGAGCTTCGAGGGTATGGCGTCAAAATATTTTTCAGCATAACCGGCCAGCCGCTGGAAGGAAATATTTCCCACCGACGATATAACCATTTGATCAGGATGATAATTGCGGGCGACAAACCGTTCTATTTCCATTTTGCCCAGCCTGTTTACCGAATGTGCGGTGCCTAAGGTATTCCGGCCCAACGGATGATTGGGAAACAAAAGCTCGTCGAATTCATCGAATATCAACTCGGAAGGGCTGTCTTTCGTCGATCTGATTTCGTCGATCACGACATTTTTTTCCAATTGAAGCACTTTGTCGGTAACCTTGTGGTTAAAAACAATATCATTGAATAATTCCAAAGAACGTGCGTAGTGGGTGTTTAAAAAAGCGGCATGAATACAGGTATCTTCCTTGGTTGTGTATGCATTCAATTCGCCGCCCACATTTTCCATGCGGCTGAGAATATGATGAGCCTTCCGTTTCCCGGTTTCCTTAAACATAAGATGCTCTACCAGATGCGCCGCGCCGGATTCATTTTCCAACTCATCGCGCGACCCCGTATTCATCATCAATGCACAATAGGCTACCGGCGATTCGATTCTTTGGTGTACCAGCCTGATGCCATTGGATAAGGTGCACGACTCGAACGGCGCTTCGACAGTTTTGTCCTGCAATCCCGAAAAAAAAACTTTACGATTCACCAAACCACTCATTGATGGATTTTTCCATAGACTATCTTTTGATTCTATTTTTCAAAACAAATAACGTTGATACTCCTGAACAAGTGCAACAAACTCTTTATCCATCAAAAGGAATAAGAAACCGACACATTATTCTGTTGGGAAAAATAGGATTTTTCCCTCATGATGGATTCATTGAACCCACAAAAACACGGCAAAGGTAAACTTTTATCCGAAATAAGATGACAAAAAATAGCGCCACTCATCGAAAAAACTGTATTTTGTCATGAGGAATGTCTGCAAACAGGTGATTTCCTATGATTTCCATTTTGAAATATTTGTTTTCGTGTCTTCGTAAACCGGCGAAACTCGTCCTCCTTTTATATATCATTGCGTTTTTAAAAGCTGGCGGTGATTTTCACTGTATTGGCTTCTGTATTGTAGCGGGGTTGTTTTCTTGTATTTGCGGAAAACGCGCGTCACATTTTTATAATCTTCAAACCCACATTCCATAGCCAGTTCAGCCAATGGCTTGTCGGTTTTGATTAACAGTTCCGAAAACTGCTCGATTCTGTAAATCAACAGGTATTGGTATATGGAAATCCCCATTTCTTTCTTGAACCGCTTTTCGAGTATGCGTCGTGAAAGCGGTACAAGTCGCATGATGCCTGTAATTGAGACAGGACGGGCATAGTTATTTTTGATGTAATCGATGATTTGCAGGATGTACTTATCGTTGACAGCATATTTTTCGGTCGATTTGCGCGACTCAACCCTTAAAGGCGGGATCACAATATCGAAAGCCCGTGCGATCTCTTTATTCATCAATTGGTGCAGTACTCCGGCCGCCTGGTAACCGCCTTTTTCCACATCCAGCACAATGGACGAAAGCGGGGGGGCGGAAATGTTACAGATCAGGTCGTCATTATCAACTCCCAGCACAGCAATTTCATCGGGAACAGTGATGTTGTATATTTTGCAGGTTTCGGTGATCTGCGAAGCAAAATAATCGTCGCACGCAAAAAGCGCTACGGGTTTGGGCAGCGATAGCAGCCAGTTGTGCACCGCTACCGGATTAAACGACCATTGCTCATTTTTCCGGTTCCGGATATTGAGTATCGATACCCGGAACCCGGCTTCTTCAACACGATGCTTAAAGCCGGCGGCCCGTTCGCGCGACCAGATCATATCCTCGAACCCGTAATAGGCAAAATTGGAAAATCCACGACTGAGGAAAAAATCGGCAGCCATTGTACCGGTCTTGAAATAGTCTCCCGTAATATTGCATATTTTATCCGTCCGTTCTCTGTAGTTTTGAATAATAATGGGAATTTTCAACTTGTTGAGTTTGTTCAGATCAATATTTTCCAACTGGGCGATGATTGCGTCGGCTTTCCATTTCCCGGCCCAGCGCACCACGCCGTCATCACCATACAATTCATGGTAATACTGCGGCATCCGATAGAATACCCACGGCCCGTATTCCTTGGAATAGCGAACAATGCCGCGTAACAGGCTACGACTGTAACCACTCGAGAAATCGGTAAGCAAAAGAATCTTTTTCATACATGATTGGTTATCAGGCATTGGATAGGATTGTCGGTTCAAAGTTATTAAAATATAACGATATCTTCATGAACCCTTGTGTGAATTGCGTATTTGCACAAGGCGTTTCATCGGATTTTATTTTTACGTACCCGATTTCAGTTCTACCGATATGTCATCCCTACAGTAAACAAAAACGTTGCCCGTCAGGGCATTTATATCCATAGAATCGATGCGGAAAACATCAACGAAATCTCCGTTAGGAGATTCATGATATGAAACCCCATACGGGGTTTTGTCCGGGTGTCGGCTGTATATTTCTATTGATATGGTTTCCCGTCAGGGGAATCATATCAATAGAAAAACGTGTGCCGACACCCAAACCAAATGAGGTTTGTTGATCTACGAATTGACCCTCCCACGTTCGGCGGTATTTGTAATACCCTCATCCGGCATCATCGAATTTAAAATTCAACAAAAATGAAGAGCGGCAATTGCATTGCCGCTCAACGATGACGCCGTCCGCCACCCCTGTCAGGGTCAAGACCACTGACAGGGTGGGAACAACTCGAAACTTATTGATCCAGTGAGCGGCAAATTTCCCGGTTCACTTTCTTCACACGCTCTTCCTCAATCTTTATCTCTTTGCGGTCGTAAGTCATCAGGCCGTTTACTTCGCCTTCCACATCGGTCGTCTGGGTATACACAGCCGCTGAGAAACCCGTTCCGATAAACTTTTTCAGGATTTCGGCAAATTTCACATATTCGTCGGTCACTTCTTTCGGGCTTTTGAACTGCACGTATCCCCAGTTGCGGTCGGTCTGCCAGAGGTGGCCTTCCATGGGGAAGCCTATGCCGCCGTATTCGCCCAGCACGTTGGCGCGTTCGGCATCGAACAGGTACATGGCCGGAGGCGGATAGTTATGCAGGTCGAGCATGTCGCCTGCGCGGTAATGGTTGCCGCCGCTGGCAGGGTTCACCAGGCGCGAGGGGTCGCAGGCTTTTGTCCATTTGACGATTTCCTCGGTTTTGAACTGTCCCCAGGCTTCGTTGAACGGAACCCACACGACAATGGAGGGATGACCGTACAGGCAGCTTACGATTTCCTTCCATTCCTTACGATAGTTGGCTTCCGATTCGGGCGAGCGCTGCAGTTCCGATCCGTTGAAATATTGACGGCTCTGCCACTGGGGCGAGCGGTCGCCGTTGGGCATATCCTGCCAGACAAGGATGCCCAGGCGGTCGCAGTGCGTGTACCAGCGCGCGGGTTCCACTTTCACATGCTTGCGGATCATGTTGAAGCCGAAATCTTTTGTTTTTTGAATGTCGTAGGCTAAAGCCTCATCGGTGGGCGCGGTGTAAAGGCCGTCGGGCCACCAGCCCTGGTCGAGCGGGCCGAACTGGAAGTAATCCCTGTTGTTCAGCTGCATCCTTACGATCCCCCTGTCGTCGCGTTTGGTCGATATTTTACGCATGGCGCAATAGCTTTTCAGCTTGTCGACCACCTTTCCGCCCGCATACAGGCTCACCTCCAGATCATAGAGGAAGGGCGATTCGGGCGACCACAGCTTTGCGCCGGCGATGCCCAGCTCGAGGGCCTGCCCGGCCGATGCCTTTGCGGTGGCTACCACGTTCGTCCCGTCGAGGACGCGCACTTCGACGATGTCGCCGTACTGCGTATTTTCGCCGGTAACGTTCACGGTCAGTTTATTTTTGTCGATGTCGGGAACAGCGTTGACGCCGGAGATGTGCTTGTCGGCAACAGGCTCCAGCCAGACGGTTTGCCAGATGCCGGTAACGGAAGTATACCAGATGCCGTGCGGTTCGCTCACCTGTTTACCGCGCGGCTGGTATCCCTTGTCGGTGCCGTCCCATACCTTGACGGTCAATTTCTGCTCGCCTGTTTTCAGGAACGGGGTGATGTTGAAGCAAAACGGCGTGTATCCTCCGGTATGGACGCCCACCTTGACATCGTTGATAAATACTTCGGCTTTCCAGTCGACGGCGCCGAAATGCAACAGTACGTTCTTTCCTTTCCATCCGGCGGGTATGGCGAACGTGCGCCTGTACCACAGCTCATTTTCGTTGCCCACCGTTTTCTGTACGCCCGAAAGCGACGATTCCACGGCAAAGGGAACGAGTATTTTCCCTTCGAACTGCGACGGTTCGCTGTTACCCACGGGCAATATGGAATAATCCCACAACCCGTTCAGGTTTTGCCAGTCCGTACGCTCCATGATCGGTCGCGGATATTCGGGCAATACTTTGGCCGGATCTATCTTTTCGGCCCATGCTGTTTTAATTTTGTCGCCGGCGGGTTTCCACTGGGCAAAGGCGCCCAGGGTAACCAGCGCCAAACCGATACTTACTACTGTTTTCTTCATGTTGACTTTTTTTATTGATTTGAAATATATATATAGATTTGATTTACGTGTATGGCGTGTTTGATTCATTGATAAGGCAATTTGTGATCATTCAAATAAAATTGGATGCTCCCTGCCGGGGAAGAAAGCAATTTGCTTTCAACTATTCCAATGCCGGGAATGACGAAATTCTTAACCTGGCCGCGCCCATCGGTATCAGGGTAATATCTTCCGGGGGTCCGGCGGCTTTTGCGGGATCGTCCGGGAGCACGGCGCAGAGATCGAAACGGTCGATACCCCACGAAGGGATCTTTCGTCCTTTGGCTTTGATTTCTACAGGCGCGTTTTCGACCGTGAACGGGAAATTATCCTTTGGCCATGCCTTTTTCACTACGGTGAACGACGATGCGGGGTTGGCCGCGTTGCACAGCAGCCCGTAGTTCCACGCGCTTCCGGCATGTATCTCCCACGAAGGCCATTTGGTTGCGTCGGCGCCTTCCTGCCAGCGCGAGTCGCCGATAGCGGTTTCCTTACTGTCGCGTTTTTCGTACTGTTCGTCGATCTTCAGCGAGAAGGTCAACGGCCCGTAGTCGACGCTGATGCTGTTCCGGTTGACAGCCCACCGGCGGACGCTCACCTCCATCGGGAAATGCGCCGTCAGCACGTCGCCGTCTTTCCATGTCCGCGAGATGCGGGCATACGCGCCGGCAGCAACCGCCGCATCGACGGGGCGGTCATTGAGCGTGAAGCGGACATTCCCCGCCCATGCCGGAATACGCACATACAACGGGAAATCGACTTCCCCGCGCACCTCCATGCGCATCCGCACCCGGTCGTCGAACGGATAATCGGTTTCTTCGATGATGCGTACCTCTGTTCCGCCGGCCACTTTCGCGGTTACTTTGCTTGCGCAGAACAGTACCGCCGCCAGTCCGTTGTCGGGCGTCGCCAGCCAGAGGTGTTCCGCATAATACGGCCATCCCTGCGTGTGGTTATGCTGGCAGCAACGGCTGCTGAAGGGGTTCATCATCAGGAAAGGCCCCCGGTTGTCGATGCCCGGATGATGGTTTTTACCGTCGGCGGTTACCATGTTGGGCGACGTGATGTAACGCAGCGATTTGAAATCGGGCATGGTGGCTGCCGGGTACGTATTGAAGGCCACATCCTCGCAATGGTCTGCCCAGAAGGGGTCGCCGGTAAAGCGGAGCAGCATCTCGTCCGACGCCATCTGCTCCACCATCCCGCAGGTTTCCACACCCTGCCGGGGGTCGATGTACCCGAGGCGGCTGTTCTCGTCGCCGCCGAACATCCCGCCCGGAACCTGCCCGAAGGTTCGGCGTATCAGCCAGAAATCGTTGTACGTGGCGTGCAGGTCTGCCGAATCCCTGCTTTGCATCCACCAGGTGGCCGGTTCGCGGAAGCACTGTGCGATGTTCACATTGTGCCAGTTGGGGAGTCCCGTATCCTGGCGCCAGTTGGCGGTGTTGCGGTGTACCTTCCCGGCAAGGTCGAGCAGCCACTGGTCGCCGGTGATGTTGTACAGCCAGTAGACGCTGTACAGGTTGTCGCCGCCGCGACTGTTTTCCCAGTAGTCCTTGAGGAACAGATCGTCGGGGAGCGCAAGTTGCCACCGGAAGTACCGGGTCATGAACGGGATCACCCGCTGGTCGCCGGAATATTCGTAGTACGATTGCAGACACCACAGCATGATCATGTTGCCCCACAGGTCGGGTTTTCCCCGCTTTTCGATCCACGGGCCAAAATAACCGTCCTCGCGCTGACTGTTCAATGCGGCTTCCAGCCATATTTTGGCTTCGGCAATTATTTTTTCATCGTTTAGGATATACCCCAGGTTGGCGTATCCTTTCAGCCAGTAGGGTACTTCTTCCCATCCGTATTCGCCTTTACCGTTGGGGCTGAGCCATGCGTTGCCGCTTTTTTGCAGCCATGCGCTGATCTCGCCCAACTGTCCGGTGAGGCCGTCGCGCTGACGGTTGAGATATTCCTTCAGCCAGCCGTCCGGCTGTATGGAGCCTACAGGCAGCTTTACAAAATGCAGGGGTTGCAGCGGGGCGCGGTTGCCGGTATAATGGGCATTTGCCGTTGCAGTCGCCGGTCGTGCAACGGTTTCAATATCTACCGCCGGAGCGGATGCACACGATGCCTGTGCGGTGAAAAGGACGGCGCAGGCTAGATTTCTTACTGTTTTCATATTTTCTTCTATCTTTTTTAGGTAAATAACTATGGTTCTTATAATGTTTTGTGCGGGTAATCCAGAATCCTGAAAAGGATCTTTACTTTATATTTATGTGTTCCCTGTAATTGAACGCAACAAGAGCGAAC
>JAISDP010000241.1 GCA_031264715.1 Bacteroidales bacterium | reverse complement strand
ATAAATCAGAGAGATAATCGTGCACTTTCAACCATTATGCTGATCTGTGCTGATGCAAAAATAGTAAATGCTTCCGGGAAAACAAATTTTTTATCTGAAAAAGAAGGATTTTCCCGATCAGATAACGACCCGGCATTTAAGTTGTTTAAAACTGCGTCAAAAGGCCATTTCGTATGATTGTATCACCAGGTTACTGTTTATATATTCTGATTGATAACTATGCTGATCTATGCTGATCAAAAAGGATATTGGAAAGAAGGTTGTCATCATCATGAACACAGGGCGTTTGCCATGATAAGCGAAATATAACGCCGTTGAGCGGTCATTTACCTTATGGTGAGATCGCTTCGCTAAGTTGTAATACTTCCGGGTTTGACCCTCTGGCCGATTCCGCAGGTGGTGATCCCCTGTTTTTTTAACCGAAACAAAAAATATTTGTTATTTGTTATTCGGCGAAGTCCCTTCAGGAAGTCAGGAAAAAACAGCCGCCCTCCGCATTGAGCGGCGTATCTCTCCCTTACCCATACAATTCGTTATAGAGCCTTATTTATTGACTGCTTTGATCCGCAGCAGGCTCTTCATCGCTGTCAATTACACCGGCGAGCAGCTCTTTGAGTTGGGTTCTTTTCAGGTCGATCATTGTCCATTGGATGTACTCACTCAGCCGGTAATCAAGCCCCAGGCGGACAATTATCTGGTAGTAAGGCTCGGCGTGCAGTACATCTTCTTTGCTCAACCAGGCCGCTGCACAGGCATAACAAAAAGATGTAAGTGCATTGAGGCTGATGAAGGTATTTTCGGTAGTCAGGGCATCTAACCCGGGGGCATCGCCAAACAAGGCAAACATCTCGTCAATATGGCCTTCCTGCGCCAGCCATTCGGCATACCATGCCTTAATGACCGGGTGACCGGGAAATCGCGAATATGCTTGCTCCACCGTTTCCTTATCTACACTATCGCTGTCTATCGAGAGGTTATACAGGAATATATCCCAAAGGAGAGGCTCATCGGGATGTTGATTAATTACCTTGCGGAATTCGACAGAAGCCTTTTCGATATCTCCCGCACTAAAGCGCTCGATTGCCGGTACAAGTTCTTCCTCGTAACTGTTTACAGGCGGGTCGGGTTTCATGATAATCCTGGGATCCTTGATGATACGGTCGAACTCGATGTCGATCCAGTCTTTTTCCTCATTGGTATATACCCGGATCAAATGTACCAGATCGGTCATCACCTGAATTTCCCTGGCAGAAGAAGACTGAAGGTATTTTTCCCAGTAACTGTCGAAACCTGTTTCCATCACTTCTTCGAATACCTCCGCGTAGGTACGCTCCATGGGCTTGGGTTTTCCGGTCTTATCGAAGAACACCACCCGGAAATCACCGCCGGTCGTTTTGTCGAGGATGGCCATTTCGCGCTGACCGGTTTCGCCGTAAGGAACTTCCAGCACCGGGATGCCTTCGTCGCCTAAAGGCACGTCTATCATGGGGATGTTGTCGGAATCCTCTTCGAGGATGTACTGTGCGGTTTTGAAATTTCTGTGCGGCGCAAAACCGTAATCGTCGGCAAACTCCAAGCCGGCATATATGATATTATGCGCCAGGGTATAATCACATTCTTCGAGCAAATCGTCGCGGTTTTCGAGTATCTCGTCCATCCGTAGCGTCGATTCGTTGAACCTGTATATGCAATCCTTGACACCCAGTAATTTCAGGTCAACAAGAAAATTACCCATCGTGATGTTCCCGTTGGTATGTTTGCGGACAACTATGATCGTAGCCAACTGCGATTCTTCCCAATCCTTGTTGATGTAACATTTATGGACGGGCAGATTGCGTGCGCGCGTGCGTATTTGCGCTTCCACGGTGGTAGGGATCGAAACCGGTTTACCTTTAGTCATATGTGCATAATTGAATAATTTTATTTGTACTTCTTACCTTTTACCTCTTCAATCGGTGTTTTACATATCACCGCTTTCCCGATTTCGCGGAGCAACACAAGATATATAAAATCACTCTCGCGTTTCTTGTCTTTCAGCAGGATGCGGAGGATATCTTCGGAGCGTGCGCCGGTGGTTACCGGAAGGCCGAGCCGCACCAGCAAATGTTCGAGCCGGTCGACCTGGCTTTGCGGAAAACCACACGCGGCAACCGAACGACGTGCAGCCATCATCATGCCGATGCTTACCGCTTCGCCGTGGGTAACGCCCGTGAATACCTCCACGGCATGGCCAAACGTGTGCCCAAAGTTGAGGATACGCCGCTCGCCGTGCTCCCGCTCGTCATGTTCCACCACGTCCGCTTTGATTTTTACGGATTCGACGACCAAATGCCGGATCACTTCCGGGTCGCGCGCCATGGCTTTATCTGCGTTCTGTTCCAAGTAATCGAACAGTCCGGCATCACGGATGGCCGCTGCTTTCACTATTTCAGCAAATCCCGAAATGAATTCCCGGTCAGGCAGGGTCTGTGTCATCGTGGTGTCGCACAGCACAAACTGCGGCTGGTTAAAGGCGCCGATCATGTTCTTGTATCCGCCGAAATTTACGCCATTCTTGCCGCCAACGCTTGCATCCACCTGAGACAACAGGGTGGTAGACACGAAGCCGAACGGAATGCCGCGCATGTATGTGGATGCCGCGAACCCGGCCACATCGCAAACAATGCCTCCACCCACGGCTACAATGAAACTGTTGCGGTCGGCGTTATATTCCAGCAAGCGATTGTAGATATGCGCCAATGTGTCCAAGGTCTTGTTTTTCTCGCCCATGCCGATCTCAATGACCGGATAGGCGCTGAAAAAATCACCGTAATATTTGAGGATATTGGCATCGGTGATCACAATTACCCGCCGTCCGTCCTGCAGATAATCGGCAAGATTCCGGTACGATTCACCTGCTACAACTTGAGATTCAGTGTCGCCGGCATGGATGGTTAATTGAAACATATTGATGTTTTTTCGATTATTCCGCAACTTTACGGGTTACGATAAAAAATGCTAAAGTATATCAAATTGGCGAATTTTTCATCACTGTTGGCAAAGAATCTCCGTGTCCGGTGATTCACATATCGTTAAAGATTGTTAAAGTTGAGTGCGCTTGGTACGGATATTGTACTTTTGTGATGAAAATGTTTCATAAATGAAAAAGTCCACGTTTTATACATTGATTGTGATTGCCGGGATTGCACTGGCCGGGCTTATCGGTGTACAGGCCTACTGGATCAATCATGCCTATACCATCCAGGAACAGCAGTTTTCCCAACTGGTGAATACTACGGTCAACCGTATTACCGAGGACGTGCAATCATTAGAGATCGTGCAGGTAATCCAGGAGATGGACACGCCATACCCGTTCCAGCGCAACATTAGGTTCCAGGGCGCACAGAAATCCCTGCTTGATACCATCATTGCGGGAAAAAAACAATTCGAACTTCCCCATCTAAATATATCGAAAGAAGATAAAAACGTTTTCTGGAACAATGCCATACGTAATTACTGGCAGCCACAAGGCGTTATACAGCAGAGTTTCATGCAGATTAATGCACAGTTCGACGGTCGCAAATCGAGCATGCAGATCAGCGGCGGTTCGTCGATGTCGGTGATGCCGCCCCCGTTGATGTCGGACGGCGAACGGAAGGCGCGTCGTAAAAGGCTTATAGAAAACACGATTGCAAGGATGCAACAAGCCGACTTCGACCTCGAGGACCGGATAGACGGTGAAGCGCTGGATTATATCATCCGTACCGAAATGAAAAAGTCGAACATTTGTATTCCTTTTGAATATGCGGTATTCGGGAAGGATTGCAAAGAAGAGATTTACGGGTCGGAATGTTTCAGTCCCAAAAAGGAAAACGAAATATTCAGGGCGGCGCTTTTCCCGTTCGACTGGTCCGAGTCGCAGCCCTATTACCTCAATCTCTATTTCCCGAAACAGGGCAATTACCTGTTCAAATCCATCGGGTTTATGAGCATGTCGTCTATCGTATTCACTCTGATTGTGATCCTTGCCTTTACGGTTACTGTTTACCAGATGCAGCGCCAGAAAAAGATCACCAGTATACGTACCGACTTTGTTAATAACGTGACCCACGAACTGAAAACGCCCATTTCCACTATTTCGCTGGCATCGCAAATGCTCAATGATAAAAGCATCCCTAACGAATCGAAGAATTACGATCACCTTTCGACCGTGATTGCAGACGAAAGCAAGCGTTTGAGCCAGCAGGTAGAGAAAATCCTGCAAATGGCTATATTTGACCGCGGCAAGTTGATGATCAAACTTAAGGAGTTGGACGTTAACGAACTGGCAAATATGGTGGTGCGTAATATGTTGATCCAGATCAAAAACAAGAACGGACAGATTGTCAAGAACCTGGATGCGGTACATTCCGTGGCCGAAGTAGATGAGGTGCATTTTACCAACGTGCTGTTCAACCTGATTGATAATGCGATCAAGTACAGCGGAGGTCGTCCCGATATTACCGTATCGACAGCCGATGCGCCCGATGGCTTATCGGTTTCGATACAGGACAAGGGTATCGGAATCAGCAAGGCCGATCAGAAACGGATTTTCGACCAGTTTTACCGTGTGTCAACCGGCAACGTACATAATGTGAAAGGATTCGGGCTGGGGCTTGCCTATGTGAGGAATGTGGTGCAGGCGCACAATGGCAGGATCGAGGTGGAAAGCGAGCCGGGACACGGTACGCGCTTTACGATTTTCCTGCGTCACCATCAACCAAAGCAGGCGCGAAACACAACTTCTTCTCCTGTGAACTCCGAAATCAACAAGAGTCGGGAAGGGTCTAAACAAAAATAATTAATTATGGCAAAGATATTGTTAGCTGAAGATGATGAAAATTTGGGCGAATTGCTCAAAAATTACCTGAATGCCAAGTCATTCAAAACCGATTTATTTGAAGATGGCGAAAAGGCGTCCGACGGTTTCCGCAAAAGTCATTACGACCTGTGCATCCTCGACGTGATGATGCCCGTGAAGGACGGTTTTACGGTGGCGCAGGAAATACGTACCATCAATAAGGTAGTACCGATTATATTCCTGACGGCGCGCTCAATGAAAGACGATGTGCTTGAAGGCTTCAAGATCGGCGCCGACGACTATATTACCAAGCCGTTCAACATGGACGAGTTGCTGTTCCGTATCGAAGCCATCCTGCGCCGGGTGAAAGCCGATACGCAGCAATTCACTCCGCAGATGTATACGCTCGGCAAATATACGTTTGATGTGCAGAAGCAAATTTTGCAACGCGGCGACATGTTGTCGTACAAGCTAACCACAAAGGAATCGGAATTGTTGAAACTGTTGTGTGATAATGCCAACCAGGTGCTCGAACGCAACTATGCCCTGAAAACCATCTGGGAAGACGACAATTATTTCAACGCACGCAGCATGGATGTATATATCACCAAGTTAAGGAAATATCTCAAGGACGAACCTGCTGTGGAAATATTGAATGTGCACGGACGGGGATTCAAA
>JAISDP010000217.1 GCA_031264715.1 Bacteroidales bacterium | reverse complement strand
TAAATTTCAGTTTGGTATTAAATTCTCTCAAGCCGGCGCGTGTTCCTGCACTCGTCGGCTTTTATACAGTTTACCGGAATGTTACATAGGCATTCTATTTTTTGATGATGATTAAATTTAAAACGAATCCTTTTTTCTGTTATATGAGGCATGGATGCTTTCCGTCCTTGCTTTTAATGATTATTAGAATCTGTGACAAATGGTTGAAATCAAGTTTGTCCCCAAGAAAAACAAAAGAAATTAAAAAAGGTTTTAAGTTTCGGGGGGTTAAAATTTGGAAATATTTTGACCCTTGCAGGTCTATCAACCCTAACAGGGTCGGTTCCGTATCTGACCTACTGACAGGTTGGAACAGGCAAAATTTATATCTAAAAGGTGATACTTACATATTTTTCCGTTATCTTTGTGTCTGATCGCTTCAAACTTATATTTCATGGCAAAGAAAAAGCACGCGAAAAAGTATGTCAACGTTATCGAACAGCAAAAACAGCAGGAAGCACGATACAAGAACCTCTTCATGGACAAATTGCGGAACCTGTGTGCGCAAATAGAAAGCCCAACGTTGTTTCACCAGATTCCCCCAACAGAGAAAATACTTATCTACATGTTTCGGGGCGCCCCGCTCAAGGTGGTGGTTGCCAAGGGGGCTAAAATCCAAAAACGATTGATGGACGCCCTGGTGAAAATCATCAAGTCGCATCAACTCACCATGAAGTTGGAAGTGGTGAAGGGAAGCGGGGAGATGATGACCTATGCCGATTATCTGCTGGTGGGCATGTCGCTCGAGTACCACGCAAAGGATTCCGACGTCGATTACCCGGGCAAAGAACGGTTCGCCAAATTCGTCGAAATGCGGGAAGAACGCGAAAATGCATACGAAAATGGCATACTGAATATATGCGCCCTGGCCTGCTGGGTTTTTGACGATATAGGAAGAAAATACCTCCACACCTGTAAGCTCGAAACCACCGTTCCGAGCATTGATTCCGGCATACAGCTACCGCGGAACGACGCCAAAGTAAGCCGCAGGGAAGTGGAAAGAGTCACGGGTCAGGATTTCAGGCTGCACCAAAAGGTCACGATCGGGATCCATCCCCTGGAAACGCGGAAAATATCTATTGGCGGCGAAACACATTCCGGCATACAGGTGGGTATGCTGTTTCAGGTAAACTACGAATCTCGGTTTCACCACTTTACCCTGTCGCTGAACGATATACACCTCAAACAGAGAAACCCCTTCTCCAAGTCGGGACTCCCGATTTATATCCAGCAGCACGCGCTTGACCGGATGAGAGAACGACTCGGGATTGATATACCGGCTTTCTACAACGTCATCCTGATGGAGGCGGTCATGCACGGGGAAATTATCCGGATGGCGAAAAACCGGATGCTGATCACCTGCTATACCAACGAGTTGAAAATAGGCTATTTCCTGGCCGAAGCGACCAACAGCGTCATACTCATCCGGACGTTCCTGCTGCTTACCAACGGTGGAACGCCCGAGGGAGACAAGCTGTCGCGATTGACCGGGTTGCAAACCGACGACCGGAAATATCTCGCCATCGATACCTTGCAGGGACTGGCAAATTCTGATATAGAGCAAAA
The DNA here is from genome assembly GCA_031264715.1 of Bacteroidales bacterium. Taxonomy (GTDB): domain Bacteria; phylum Bacteroidota; class Bacteroidia; order Bacteroidales; family UBA4181; genus JAIRLS01. The sequence continues at coordinate 1,676 of JAISDP010000217.1, read as the reverse complement.
TGAAACCATTTGTAACCTGTTTCGCGCCGCGGGCTGTGGTTCCATTTTGGAACTGTGTAAAAAGATCAATAACGAGCCGGGGATGATGTGGCTGTTGAATACGTCACAACCCAAAAATATTATCGCCGACCTGATTTCCGAATATTTGAAACCGAATACCGACGAGGAGGAGTACGTGGAGTACGTGTCTTGAGATCATCCATAATAACCTTATCTCTGTTTTGGCTTGGTGTAGCTCGATCTTGCTCCGATTTGATACTGTCTTTTGTGTGGAATCTTTTCGTGCAACACTTGCAATATATGTTCATATATCATTTGTTCATTCTTCATGCAACAAAGAATATTCTATATCAATGTATCTTTACAGGAATGATACGCAAAAGTGGTATCTATGTCCCAATTATGCAATATTTAATACTAAAAAGGCAATACATATAACGTTCCAATGCCGGAATTGTTTAAAAATACGTGCCTGTACGGATGAAAGTTTTGATCTGCCGGTTTTTTCCCCGGTTGGCCGTACATGTTGCCGGGTGATATCGCCTGAATATTTCCGTATCACCACATATCCGAAAACCGGATTTCACATCTGCATGGCACAGCTTAATTTAGAAATTTTATCTTTTTTATGAACTTGGGAGTCGTGTCGAATCGCCATGCGAAAGCAATTTGCGCGTACCCGGTATCAAAAAACATCTTTAATTCATCGTTGTGCGCCACATACATCCGGTTCAACACAAACGACAGCCCCAATGACCAATGATCGCCACTGTAGCCTGCCGATATTCGCGGAAACATGCTGGGTGATACCTCTACCTTTTTCGATTCCCGGGTGTCGCCGAATCCAAAATTGAAGCCGAAAGCCATACCTGTCGAAATATGATAATTCCGTTTAATCACCCAAATATAGGCATATCCTCCGCTGATGCTTAATTGATAATTGTTCAGGTCGTTTTTCCCGTACATCACCAACGAGCTGTCGGAACTCACCCGGTTGCAGTAAAACCCGCCGCCCAATTGGAAACTCCCGACTGACTTCAATTGCCGTTCGCTTTGATTGAAGGCGGCCCGGTGCGAGAATTTTTTGTAATTAAAGATATATTGTCCGTACAGGCCGTATTGCGCTAACCGGATGTCGGGATACATCACCGGTTCCTTATTGTTATCGCCGGTATAGAATCCTTTGTAGTTCTGCAGAAACAGGTCGAATATAAATTTACGGCCATAATAATGATATTGAAAATCAATAGCTTTTGTTTTACCCCGGGTTTTGTCCCTCATAAAATCAAAACTCATCCCGCCGCTTACGGAGAAGCTATTGTATGCAAACGACACTCCCATACCTGCCGGACTGTTAGGCTTGTAACCAATAGATTTCTTATTGTCTATTTCATGAGTAAGCATCGTATACTGGTAATATGAATAAGCGCCTGTGGAAAGTTCCTGTTCAAAAGGGATGATATAAGCGCTATCGACCTGTGCATTACCTTGGCACGGAAGGAATACAATCAACACAAGCAGTGCGGCGAGTTTCGGTATTGAAATCTGTATTTGCGCTTCAGATCCGGGCATTTCCTTATAACCTTAATGATTTGTATAAATGATACGTTTACAATGACACTTCCCCCTGAAATCATCTCTTGCAAGATTGATAGCATCTGTGTCTTCATCAGTAA
>JAISDP010000202.1 GCA_031264715.1 Bacteroidales bacterium | reverse complement strand
CCACGGACAGTGGCTATAAAATCGACCCGGAAGATCGAATACGGAACGATTCCGTCGTCTTTGTCCGTTTCCTTTTTATAGGTAAACTCCTGTGGAAGAACATTGACTTCCGTTACAGGACATTCGAGTATGGTACTGAGAAAGAATACGGCAATCCTCTGATTCTCCATCAACTTTTTAAACACCGTGTCGTATATCGGATTGGCGATGATAAACGGTTTTACTGATGTTGGGTTCTGTCCCTCTGCACTCGTCATTGATCTCTGTTTTTGATGATATTCAAGACCTCAAAGTTATGAATTAATTATTTTTCGAATATTTATTTCCCGTTTTGCTTTAATCGTGCAATTTCGGCAAGAAGAGCGGCCGTTCAGCAGATCGGGATGTTCGCCGAAGATGCGTAAATCATTTTTCGGATCAAGATAACGTGCCATAAACGCAAAAGTCTTATAAATTATGGTACATTTTAATTTATCCGCAGAGAATTCATTCCCTGTTTTTTCATACTTTTGCGGATACCAAATCATCCATTATGCGACGACAAATCAAAGATATAATCTTATCGTGATATGACGAACTTAACCATATAAAAGCAATGAGAACCACAATCAATAGATTTATAGCAGGTCCCTGTAGCAGGGCAAAACAATACATCGTATCAGTTCTGAAAACAAGTAGTTTACATCCTGCCTTCATGGATGATTACCTGCAGAGGAATTTGTACGGTAATGAGAAATATCAGCAGCCAAATAAATTGAACCGATATGAATTTCAAGCTTTTTCACAGAATGGTGAAGATGGAATTATTGAAGAAATTTTTAAAAGAATCGGTACTACCAATCGATTCTTTGTTGAGTTTGGGGTTGAAACCGGCGTTGAAACAAACACTACCTATTTATTATATCAAGGATGGGAAGGCTATTGGATAGATGGTAGCCAAAAACACACAGGAGCTGTTAAACGGAGTTTTTCAAAAGCGATTTCCTCAAATCGATTAAAAATAGCTTGTCGGTTCGTCACTGTTGAAAATATCGAAAATCTGTTCAGAGAGGCTGATGTTCCGGAAGAGTTTGATCTTTTATCGATAGATATCGACAGGAACGATTACCATGTGTGGAATGCAATTCATTCTTACCGTCCGAGGGTTGTGATTATAGAGTACAATGCTGTTTTCAGACCGGGTTGTGATTTTATTGTTCCTTATGATCCAAATGCTGCATGGGATAGGACAAGTAATTTCGGGGCAAGTTTGGAGTCATTATATCAATTGGGATTAAAGAAAGGGTATCAATTAGTAGCATGTTGTTTTTCGGGAGTCAATGCTTTTTTTGTCAGAGAAGATTTGATCGGGAATCATTTTGAGGGACCTTATACTCCTGCAAACCATTATGAACCGCCACGTTATTTTTTAGCTTCGTCGAAGAGCGGACATCGAAGAAAGGTAAATCTATGATGAAAATTTGTGTATGCTACAATATATCGGGCCATTAAATCATCCATCATGCGACAACAAATCAAAGACATCCTGTCCCTGGCGCTGATTTTTGTGACGGTCAACCAGCTGGCAGCACAAAATGTTACTGTTTCGGGCAATGATCCTGCCTATGCCGGCTGTAAACTGGTTTTTTATTCTATCGACAATTACTTCTGCAACAGCGAGGTTAAATCGGGCGAATGTATTGTGGCCGCCAATGGCAACTTTACCGCCAGCTTTCCTTGCCGTAACGTCCGGCTGGTCTACACCTGTCTTGGCGTTTTCCATGCCCGGTTCTTTGTTGAGCCCGGTTTCAGCTACGAAGTGGAGCTGCCGCCGCGTACCGACAAATCACCCGAGGAAGAGGCAAGCCCTTTTTTCGAGGAAGTAACGGTTTATATGAACATATTGTCGGCCAAAAACAACAGGGGCCAGGAGATTGCTCCCGAGAAAGAACTGAACCTGCTGGTCAACCGGTTTGATGCAGCATTCAACCCGTTTTACGACCAGTTAGCCATGGATGCAGCCCGCAAGCGTCCCGCAAGCCATCTTGATTCAGCCATCAACGCCTTCCGTGAAGAACTTCCCCACACGGGCAACCGCTATTACGACGATTATGCCTTCTCCCGTTCGGGGATGCTGTACTATGTTGCACAGCGCAACGGGGTGAAGTACATTTCGAACACTTATTTTGCAGAAAAACAGATACTGTACGACAACGAAGCCTACATGGAGCTTTTCAATACTACTTACGACAAGTATTTCATGTATTTCGGGCGTACCGGCGATGCCATTTATGACGTTATCAACAGGCAGGCAAGTTTCAACGGGTTGAAACAGCTTCTCATGCAGGATGGCATATTACCCGCCGACAGTCTTTGCGAACTGGTGGTACTGAAAAATATTTATGATGAGTTCTATTCCGACCGTTTTTCGAGGCAGTCATTACTCCGCCTGCTCGATTCGGCCATAGTGCAGACAAAAATAGAGAGGCACAGGGAATTAGCCAGCGAAATCCGGGAGAAAGTTACCAAACTGCTGCGTGGTTTCGAACCGCCTGCTTTTTCGTTATACAATCAGGACAGTGTATTGGTAGCCTTGCAGAATTACAGGGGCAAATATGTTTACCTGATGTTCTGTACCACGCAAAACTATGTATGCCTGAGCCAGTACGAACTGCTGGAAAAACTGTACAGGGATCACGGTAAATGGCTGCAAATTATTATCGTGTCGGTTGACGACCGTTTGTCCAGCATGCGCAATTTCCGGAAAAAGAACGGTTATCAGTGGGATTTCCTGCACTTTGCCAATGATCCCGATATCCTGAAAAAATATGATGTCCGCATTTTTCCCGCCTGTTACCTCATCAATCCCGAAGGCAAGCTGGTACTGTCTCCGGCTCCCGCTGCCAGCGATAACCTTGAGCGGACTTTGTGGCTCGAATTGAATGGCAAAGGGTTGTGGCAGGAATATATCCAAAAGGGCTGGATTGAGGCGCCAAAAAATACCGATAAACGCTTTGGACCGGATTTATAACTGTGTAACGCGGTATTTCTCCAAACCATAGACATTTTGAGAATGATAAATAATTTGTTTCATGATAAAATCAACTAATACAAGTTTGAATTGTTGTAGCATCAGTTCAATTTTTAAATTTTAAATTTTAATAATATCATGAAATCTGTTTTTTCCACAAGCTTGATGCTCGTCTTTTTGTTTTCACAATGCACACATCGTACAGATGTGAGTTACGAGAATATTGAAATCATGAAGCATGCCAACGAATTAGTGAACGATACCACCATTCGTTACATAGTCGAAATTGATTACCTGAATCCTGTAGCAGGGCCCGAAAACCTGCAGACTGCTATCGGGCAGATCACCGAAAAATGGTTAAAAGGATTGTTTCCCAATCAATCAACATCGTCGCAGAATATATCTGATGTGGCTGATGCTGACATGAATGCTTTCATAAAGCGTGCTCAGCGTGAAACCAGTCCCGACCAGTTGTCCGCGCGTGCTTTTGAACTTTATGTAAGCCCGGACAGTATACAGTATCAGAACGCCAAACTGTTGTCGCTGTCTTACAGGTTCTATACTTACCAGCAGGGTGCGCATGGCATGAATGGTGTGTATTGCATCAATTTCGACAAAAAGACGGGTGAAGAAATTACCTGCGACCGATTAATATCCAAAGAAGCCGATCTGCTGGCTGTTGCCGAAACTCATTTCCGCAAACAGCAAAATCTTGCGAAAGATGAATCGTTTGATGGAAAATATTTCTTCGAAAACAATAAGTTCGTACTCAGCAAAAGTTTTGCTTTTACAGCCAACGGAATATATTTCTTTTATCAACCCTACGAGATTGCCCCATACGCTTCAGGCGTCATTGAATTATTCTTGCCCCGCAAGGATATCCAGAAATATATCCGTTACTGAAATATCATTCGCAAATAATTTTTACAAATAAGGTAATAAGGTCATTTTCTACGGGATACCCAATGCTACCGAGGTCGCCAGGGATAAGGTTCTTAACAGAAACCTTATCCCTGGAGGAAATCCTGGCAGCAGAATGTACACCGGCTCAATAAACCTTATTGCCTTATTGATCCCGGCATTAAAGGATGCTTGCCGCCTTATGCAAAATGGTACAGGAACACCAGGGTGGCGTCCAGAGCCGGTTTCTTGTTGTCTTTTATTTCCAGCGCAGCCTGGACTTCAGCTTTGGCAACACCTCGTAAGTCCATCAGCGAGTTCAGCCTGGCTCTGAGTCGTACTTCACTGCCTGCCAGCACCGGTTGGTTGAATTTTAACTTTTCGATACCGTAGTTGACCAGCAACTTGATGTTGTTTACTTCGATGATTTGCGCCCACAGGTACGGTATAATGGAAAGATTCAGGTAACCGTGTGCAATAGTTGTTCCGTAGGGGCTCTCCTTCTTTGCCCGCTCCACATCCACATGTATCCACTGGTGATCTAAAGTAGCGTCGGCAAACAGGTTGATCCGCTCCTGCGTGATAGTGAGACAATCGGATACGCCCAGTTCTTTGCCAATGTACGCTTCGAACTCCTTAAAACTGTTAATAACTAATTTTCCCATAAGTATTTTTTTGATTGGTATTGCATTTCCTATTCAAATAAGTTCCTGACTTTCTGGAAAAAATTCTTGTCCTCCTGCGTTGGTTGCGGCTGGAAGTTTTTCGATGTATTCAGTTTCTCGAGAATGGAACGCTCGTCCTTTGATATATCCTTGGGTATCCACACATTGACGGTAACCAGCAGATCGCCTTTACCGTAACCATTCACATCGGGAATCCCTTTCCCGCGCAGGCGAAGTATTTTCCCCGGCTGCGTGCCCGGGTCCACTTTTATCTTGACTTTACCGTCAACCGTAGGAATTTCGGCGGCAGTACCGACAATGGCGTCGGGGATACTCACAAAGAGCGGATAAATCAGGTCATTGCCGTCGCGTACGAGTTCGGGGTGCGCTTCTTCCTCAATCACCACAATCAGGTCGCCGTTGATACCGCCACGCCTTGCCGCATTACCCCGTCCACTGACGTTTAATTGCATGCCTCCGGCTACACCGGCAGGTATTTTTATGGCTACCAGCTCCTCGTCCTGTACAATGCCTTCGCCGTAGCAGGCGGTACATTTTTTGGTGATGATTTTTCCGGTTCCTCCACAGTTGCCGCATACTGACGATGTTTGCATGCGTCCCAGCATGGTGTTGGAGATACGTGTAACCTGTCCCGTACCGTTGCAGGCAGAGCATGTAGCATAGCCATTATTCCCGTCGGCGCCTGTTCCGCCACAGGATTTACAGCTAATGTATTTTTTCAGTTTCAGCTTTTTCTCGGTACCCTGGGCTATCTCTTGCAGATTCAGCCGCACCTTAACCCGCAGGTTGGCGCCCTTGCTCACCCGTTGGCTTTGCTGCCGGCCAAAGCTGCCAAATCCGAAACCTCCCAAGTCGCCGAAAATATCGCCAAAGTGAGAAAATATATCATCCATGCTCATGCCCCCACCGCTGAACCCGTCGGCGCCGCCAACGCCGGCATGTCCAAACTGGTCATATCTGGCCCTTTTGTTGTCGTCGCCCAATACCTCGTAAGCTTCGGCAGCTTCCTTAAACTTGTCTTCGGCAGTGTGGTCGCCCGGATTCTTGTCCGGGTGATACTGGATCGCCTTCTTCCTGTAGGCTTTTTTAATCTCTTCCTTAGATGCCGACTTTGGAACTTCCAATATTTCGTAATAATCTCTTTTTGTCATTTGAAACCTTTATGATCGCTTATATTGCAAGTTTATTCACCGACTACAACCTTGGGGTAGCGCATCACTTTATCGTTCAGTGTATACCCTTTTTGTATCACATCTACTACTTTACCTTTCATCTTGTCCGACGGTGCAGGGATATTGGTGACGGCGTCGTGCCAATCCGCGTCAAAAGGTTCATTCATTGCGCTGATTTCCTTGACCCCATGACTCGTTAAAAAATCTTTCAACTTATTATATATAAGCGTCATACCTTTCCTCACGGCATCCATATCTTCTGCTTCGAATGCCACTTCAAGGCCACGCTCAAAATCATCGACCACCGGCAGGATGTCTTTTAACAACGCTTCTCCGGCTGTTTGCATCAATTCCATTTTTTCACGGAGTGTCCGTTTCCGGTAATTGTCGAACTCCGCAGCCAGGCGCAGGTATTTATCCTGCGCTTCCGACAGTTCCTTCTGCAAAGCTACCGGTTCTTCATCCGCTTCTTCGGTAATGGCTTCGGTTATTTCGTCCGTTTCGAAATCTTCGTCCATTACCGGGGCGTCATTCATTTCCGGATTAACCTTGCTCATTTCTTCATTTTCGGTCTCCGGGTCTTCGGTATCTTTATTTCCAGTATCCATATCTTTATTATCAGGCATATTATTAATCGCTTTTCTACCCTCCGGTTTTTTAGCCGGTTTGTTGAAGAACCTTCTTTTCAGCATGCTTATAATATTTATTTTATGATTCAATTTTACTTATTATCCAGTTCCCAGGCAACACCATATCTTCACAAAAAATCTGCCAAAAAGAAATTCTGTCAGCATTATGGCATTATGTCCGATATTGTGCTTCCCGACGCTGTAAATGTGTCATTGCAAGGCAGGTGTACGCAGACAATTTGACAGCAGTCGCTATACCATAATTAACGCAAAATCCGAATTATTAATATTAACTTTGAAGCCGTATCGTTTTTTAACAGTAAAAACAAATTGAAGCCTTAAAACAAATGAAAAGAATACTTATTTATTGGTTCCTGGGAGGAGTATCCTTATGCCATGGAGCCTGTTCATCGGAAAATAGACCAAAGGGAGAACCGGGAAAACCCGGGGAACCGGAAGTGTCTACCACCAGGATTTTCTTTGGCGACCCGTTCATCATGCTGCATGACGGCACATACTATGCTTACGGTACTGCTTCGGCCGATGGCATTGAGGTATATACCTCCGCCGACCTGACTGTCTGGCAGCCGGCGCCCGGACGCCGGCTGGCGCTTGACAGGAAAGATGTATGGGCCGACAAGTGGTTTTGGGCGCCCGAAGTATACCATGTCAATGGTAAATTCTACATGTACTATTCGGCGGATGAGCACATTTGTGTAGCCACCGGCGATAGTCCGCTCGGTCCGTTTCGTCAGGCAGAGCAAAAGCCGATGATTGCCGGCGAAAAATGCATCGACAATTCCCTGTTTATTGACGATGACGGCAAACCCTACCTGTTTTTCGACCTCTTTAACGACGGGTTGAATATCTGGGTAGCCGAAATGGAAAATAACCTGCTGGACATCAAAAAGGAAACCATGCAGAAATGCATCAGCGTGTCGCAGGAATGGGAAGAAGTGTGGCCGCGCGTGAACGAAGGGGCGTTTGTTGTCAAACACAATGGAACCTATTACATGACTTATTCGGCCAACAGTTACGAAAGCCCTTTCTACGGGATTGGCGTCGCTACGGCAACGCATGTAAAAGGCCCGTGGACAAAATATGACAAAAATCCGGTTTACCAGAAAGCAGGCGATTTGGTCGGAACAGGTCATAGCGCCATGTTCACCGACAAGGATGGTAAGTTGCGCATTGTTTTCCATTCGCATCATTCCCGGACGGAAATACATCCGAGGATCATGCACATCAGTACGGTCAGTTTTGGACAGGAAGACGGCAGGGAAATCATGAAAATAGACCCCAAGTACATTACTCCGGTTTTGGAAATCAAGTAATTTGACATAAATTGATATGGTTTGCCCGTCAGGGCATTCATAGCAATAGAATCAGGCTAAAAATAAGGTCTTTTTTGAGGGAATAACCTCATTCTCACCTTATTTTCACCTCATTTTTAGACAAAACAACCTCAGTAGGGTAAGCATATTGGGTGATATCTCTGTTTGTCGTATATTTGCAGCTTTCCTGATGTTGGTATAATTTTAATGATGAATGGATATTATTCCTGCTATTGATTTGATGGACGGTAAGTGTGTCCGCTTGACACAGGGTGATTATGCCCGGAAGAAAGTATATAATGAAAACCCGCTGGAGGTGGCCAAAAGTTTCGAAGCTGCAGGTATCCGCCGGTTGCACCTGGTTGACCTTGATGGGGCAAAAGCGCAGCACATTGTTAATTACCGGGTGTTACACAGCATTGCCACACAAACCTCGCTGGAGGTGGATTTCGGGGGTGGCCTCAAGACCGGCGCCGACCTGCGCATCGCTTTTGACAATGGCGCTTCGATGGTTACCGGGGGAAGCATTGCCGTGAAAGACCCCGGAACGTTCATGCAATGGATCGCCGATTATGGCCCGGAGCGGATCATCCTCGGAGCCGACGCCAGGGACGGGATGATTGCCGTGAGCGGATGGACGGAAACGGCTTCGCTTGAACTTGCTGCATTTATTGCCGGTTATCGCGCAAAAGGCATTACGCGGGTCATTTGTACCGATATTGGACGCGACGGAATGATGCAGGGACCCGCCGTAGAGCTTTACCGCAGCCTGCTGGAGCAGTTTCCCGCGTTGTACCTGGTTGCCAGCGGCGGCGTGAGTTGCATGGAGGATATGGTTGCACTGCAGAAGGCCGGCCTGCCGGCAGTGATCACCGGGAAAGCCATATACGAAGGGAAGATCGGGTTAAAGGAGTTAGGGAAATTCCTGTGAGCCTGCGCTCACGTCCTGATCCGGCACACTCCCATTTCAGGGCCGAGGCAGAGCGCTTCGTTCAGTGCGGTAATCGCATCCCTGTACCGTTCGCGGCTGATGACGAACTGCATGTTCACCTGCCGCAGCGACTGACTGAAGGCTTCAATATTGATGCACCGGTCATGCAGCGCATTGGCGGCGCGACCCAACATGCCGGGAATGGCTATGTTGGTTCCCATGCAGCACACCATGGCTACAGGTTCCACCCTCACTTCCTCGTAACGGCTGCTCAGCTCGGCTGCCAGGGTTTCGGCTGCCGGCGAATCCCACACTACCATGGTGATGCAGTTGGCGTTGGTCGACTTGAGGATATAGCTGATTTCGTGCTGGGCGAAGATTTCCATGATCTTCATGTCGAAACCCACTTCGCCGACCATCATCGGGTCGTAAATCTCGATGGCGGTTACCTTGTCGGTTCCCGATACGATCTCCACTTTCGATGTCGGGCTAACGTAGCCCCGGGTGATCAGGGTTCCCTCGTGTTCCGGCTCAAACGTGTTCTTGATGCGGATGTTGATGCCGTTCATTTCAAGCGGTTTGGCGGCTTTCGGGTGGATCGCTTCCATACCGATGTCAGCCAGCTGGTCGGCGATGATGAAACTGGTATGTCCTACGGGTACGCACTTGTCTTCGCCCACAATGTTGGGATCGGCGCTCGACAGGTGGTATTCCTTGTGGATGATGGCTTCGTCGGCTTTCACTTCCACGGCAATCTTGCTGAAAGTCACCTCGGAGTAGCCGCGGTCGAAAGCACGCATGATGCCTTCCGTTCCTTTGGTGTAACCGGTGGCCACGCAAAGCGTTTTCGAGAAATCGATATTGTGGAACACCTTTTTGATGCGTTCGTCGATGGTGAGCGGCTCCGAATCATAAAATCCGCAAAGATCGACAAACGTAGCGTTGATGCCGTTGTTGTTCAGGATGTTCACCGAGTTGTAGGCCGAATGTGCTTCGCCGATGGATGCCAGTATTTCGCGGGCAGCCAGGTACAGGTCGTTTTTATTGACATACCCCGATGCCACCACTTTGGCCATGCTGTTGAGGTAATGCCGCGCCTGTGCGATGCGTTTCTTGATGAACTGGTCGGCTTCGGCTTGCGACAGCTTGATATTCTCGAAGCGGTGGTTCAGTTCGATCAGCCTGGTACAAAGCTCGTCCAGTGCGGTTTCGTAATCTTCGTTGTGGTAAAACTTGGTGTAGATGCCGGGTTGCCCCGATTTTTTGTGTTCGAGCAGCCAGTTGGTTACATTGCTGTAGGCCGACACCACAAAAATGCGGTTGTACATCCGGTCGGGCGTGCGGTTGCCGGTCACAATATTCCGCAATACGTCGTGGAATTTCGACATGGAAGTTCCACCGATTTTTTCGACAGTTAACATGGGAACAGGATTCAAAGTTTAAGATTTCTGCAACATCTCAAAAAAAAGGCATCAAAAATGATTTTGATGCCTTTTCGGTATTCGGTTCTATTATTCGGAAACGACGTCAAAATCAACTTCTACGTACAATTCTTTATGCAGCTTGATTTTTGCTTTGTAAGCGCCCACTTCCTTGATCTGGTCTTCCTGCATCCGGACGTTCTTGCGGTCGATTTCGAATCCTTTTTCCTGCAGGGCTTCGGCGATCTGGATGGTGTTTACCGAGCCGAATATTTTACCGGTAGAACTTGTCTTTGCCCCGATGGTGAGTTTCAACCCGGTCATCCTGGCAGCGACCTTTTCGGCTTCGGCTTTGATCTTGGCCTCTTTGTGCGCTCTCTGCCTGATGTTTTCGGCCAGCACTTTCTTGGCCGATACGCTTGCCATCATGGCCAATCCTTTTGGGATAAGGAAATTACGGGCATATCCGTCTTTTACAACTATAATATCGTCCTTTGACCCAAGGTTGTTTACATCCTGTTTTAATATGATTTCCATTTTTTCAGCCTCCTTTTATTTCATCAAATCGGTAACATACGGCAACAGCGCCAGGTGGCGCGCACGCTTGATAGCTGTAGCCACTTTCCTTTGATACTTCAACGACGTCCCTGTGAGCCTGCGCGGTAAAATCTTACCTTGCTCGTTCAGGAATTTTTTCAAAAAATCAGGGTCTTTATAATCAATGTATTTGATCCCCATTTTTTTGAAACGGCAATATTTTTTCCGTTGTACGTCAACTGCTACCGGGGTTAAATATCTTATTTCCGATGAATTTTGTGCCATGATTTATTCCTCCTTTACTTTTTCTGTTGTTTGTTCTTTTTTCTTACTTCTCCTCTTTTCGCTGTATTCGATGGCGTGTTTGTCCATGGCGAATGTCAGGAAACGGAGCACGCGTTCGTCGCGGCGGTATTCGGTTTCGAACTTGTTGATGAAAGCCCCGTCCGCCATAAATTCGACGAGGTAATAAAACCCGGTGCTCTTTTTCTGGATGGGATAAGCCAGCTTGCGCAGGCCCCAGTCCTCTTCATACACGATTTCGCCTCCTTCGCCCGTGATGAGGTCCTTGAATTTTTGAACCGTTTCCTTCATCTGGGCGTCAGACAAAACGGGAGTTGCGATGAAAACGGTCTCGTAATGATTTAACATAAACAATTATTAATAAATAATTTAATACAAAAAACTTGTTTTTTTTGGCGTCACAAAAATAGTTTTCTTTTTCATTTTCACAAAATTTAGTTGCAATTAATGATTAAAAATCACTACTGCCCGATAAGGATGGGCAAAAGGTACCATCTGTTCAATGAGGTCAATCGATGGACGGAAAATCGTCGTCGGTAATAGCATCCTTGTTTGACGAAAGCGCCTCCTTTATTTCCTCCTCGTTCAGTTCCTTCATGTTGGTGACAATGAAGTCGGGCGAAAGAAAATCGCCAAACTGGTTACATTCGCCGATTCCTTCGCGGAACAATTTCGTCAAATCCGAACTGATGGGCACTACCACACGCATGGTGGTGTACTGGTGCATGAAATTGAGTTTTTCCAGTTCGCTGTCGTACTTTTGCAGGGCATATTCCATTTCGTCCTGCACTACTTTTTGCTGGAATGGTTTCAAATCGTCGCCATTCTTGTTGATCAGCACCACAAAATATCTCAGTTTGTGTCCCTTTCCGCCTAAACCGGTAGAAATGAACACCTGCCGGCTATCCAACAAATGACTTTCGAGCAGGAGCCTGTTTTCCTGCAATGCCAGCTTCGACCAATCTTTCAGATCAATATCGGGATTTTTGGCATAGCTTTCCAGTGCGCGGTATATTTCGGGGTTCGGTATCCCGGCCATCTGTACCATCAATGTTTTCTTGTCTTCAACAGATACCTCGGAGTCGAATAATTCGTCTTTTCGTGTCAGCATATCCTCCTCCTTAACCGTTCCCCTTGCTTTGCCTGATGTTTCGAAATACTTCATCTGTACAGCCACATCCACAGGATCCTCCATGAGACTGAAGTTATCATTCAGCCCACCAAAGAACTCTTGTATTTTTTTATATACATTTTCGTTTTCCATATGGATCAGCTTTATATAAATATCCCGAAAGGGGCGTCAAAGATAACTACATTTTTATTAAATACGACATACGTCATTAATTATAACTAAAATCATACCAAATTTTGTTGATACGGTAAAAATGGCAGTCAGCCGCTCTATTCGAACACTACTTCCTTGAATCCAAAAACATTACGCTCGCCGTCAATGCTTGTCATTTCGAGCATTCCATAATGGTTGACACCTGTAATGGTTGCCTCGAAAGGGAGGCCATTGGCGCTGTACCTGCTCAATTGGCCGAAGCGGTAAAGGTGATGCAGGTAGTCGGAGTTGAGTTGACCGGTGTTTTCGGTGATCATCCGGTAGCGGTTTGTAATGCGTATATGCAGGTTTTGCAGGCAGTCTTCCAGCCGGTAGGTTTTACCGGTCAGTTGTCGCAACGAAACCGGGTTGGGTGCGTCACTCACAAAACGTTCCTGGTTAATGTTCACTCCAATGCCCGCAATAGTTTTGGTGATATGAGCGCCTTCAATAAAATTTTCGATCAACATGCCCGTGATTTTCTTATCGTCCACATACACGTCGTTCGGCCATTTAACGGAAGCGCCGGGTACAAATTGTGATACGAAATCGTATACAGCCAATGATATGGCTTTCGACAGGATGAATTGCCGTGAAGCTTTGACAGGCTTCGGATACAGGATGATGGAAAATGTGAGGTTAGCGCCGGGTTTGCTTTCCCATGAACTATCGCCTTGTCCGCGTCCCTGTGTCTGGCTGTCTGCCACGACAACCGTGCCTTCTGCCAGATTTTCCACATTCGATAACTGCAGCAAATGCCAGTTGGTGGAGGTGGTTTGTTTGAGACGGATGACCGGGAGATCCTGATAATTCATATTCAATTCCTGATGATTCTATTCCCGATGGCACAGGACAGGCACCGCTTAGGCCGGCAATACTCATTGGCGAGTTGCAGCAGCGCTTGCGACGTGAATGCATCGGGGTTGTGTATGCCCAATTTTTCCCATTGGGTGAGAATGGAGTTCTTTTCGGACGGAAGACTTTCGAGGAGATTGACGGCACGCGCGCAGAATTCATCCTTGCCACGCGCTTTGCCGTATACAAAAAGAAACGGCACGATGGTGTTGATCAGAATGGTGCGGATGGCCGTTTTTCCGAATGATTTGTTCCGTTTGAGCGAATCCTTGCCGAATACGTAATGGGTATCCCAATATGCGGAAGCCTGCAGATCAAAAAGTTTTTCGAATGTATCAGTGGATTCCGCCTCGATAATTTGTGAAAAGAGGTGATCATTACGGTAGATCAGCGCCGCGAACTGGGCAATACGTAGCGTGGGGAAGTTGATCGGGCGCAGCCGCAGGAATTTCCACAGGAAACGATTCACCGGCTCCAGACTGTACTTTTTTTGCAGGTACAGGTATTCTTTACGCAATTCTGCGTAATAAGCATCGGTTATGTTTTCATCGGCCAACATGCCGGCTTGCCCGAATAACAGGGCTTCTACCTGTTGCCGGTTGTCCCGGCGCTTCAACAGAATATTTAGAGGCAGCGACCTGGCGAGCGATTCGAAAGGCAAAGCATTGAGGCCAAACCCGAAATTACGGGCCAGCCGTTGATACAGCGTTTCTTCCCAGTTGCTGTCCGTAGCAGCGTATGTTTGCATGATAGCCCCCGCCTTTTGTTCAAGGCGTTCGATAGCCAGGCGTTCCAGCCACGATGTTAAGCCGAATGTGTCCACTTTGTCCAGTCTGTCATGACACGCAATACGCGTTTTACTATCGGCCAAACGGGTGTAGTTGTCATAATAACGCGGATCGAAATGCAGTTCCATTACCGGGATCTTCTGCCGGCGGGCGTTGTATGTATCGGCGTCGTGTTGATACACCACGTGCAGCACCACATTGTTGTAAGCCGGATCGGTATGGTGGCCATGCCGTTCCCAGTCAGACGACCGCAAATGTATTTCCACACAACCTGCCCACACTGTATCACCAATGCGGACACGGGTATCCGTGAAATCGGGCCCGGCATGTATATTCGCTTGACCCGGTTGGAGAGGTTCCACAGTTTCTCCTTCCGTGGTCAGGTTACCATCGGGCAGGTACAGGCTGTGTTGCCATATATATTGCAGAAAATCTTCGGTCATCGATTTTTGTTTTGACAGGAATCAAGGTTCAAAATTACAAAAAACGATGAAATATCCGGTAAAAGAGAGTAAAAGGGTTATTTTTTTTGAGGCGCTTGAAAATTCCGGCGATTCCGTAAAGTAGCCATGAAGCCAATATTTCAAACACCTTGTTAAATGGCGGTACGGGTAGCGTTGAGAACCCCTTTAACCTTTTTCACCCTGTTGATCAGCACGTCCAGTGAGCCGGTATCCTTTACCAGGATGGAAATGGTTCCTTCGAAGATACCCTTGTCGGTATTGATGGAAATGGAACGTATTTGCGTATTCATTTCTTTGGAAATAACATCCGTGAGGCGGTTCACTATCCCTATTTCGTCGTAGCCTGTTATCCAAAGGTCGGCCTGGTAGAGCGATTCCTGTTCGGTTGCCGGCCAGCGGGCATCGAGGATGCGGTATCCGAATTTTTCGGCCATTTGCCGGGCATTAGGGCAGTTTTCACGATGTATTTTGACGCCTTCGTTGATGGTAACAAATGCAAAGATGCGGTCGCCGTACACCGGGTTGCAGCATTTGGCCAGCTTGTAGTCCCATTCGCCCGCCTTACCGTCGATCACCACAAAATCCTTCCCGTCCTTCCCCTGTTTCGGACGTGCCAGCTTCACGACGGCCTGTTCGTCGATTCTTTCGGGCGTCTTCGGCTTTTCCTCTTTTTCCAGGATTAGTTCCTTGAGGGCGGCATAGTCGATCCTGTCGTCCACAGCCAAGGCATACACCTCGGTATAGGTTTTCACCCGATACATTTTTTGAATGATCTTCAACACATGATCATCCAGTACCATCTTCCAGTTTTTGAACCGGCGCGTCAGGATTTCGCGCCCCTGTTCCGAAATTTTGCGTTCCTCGTCCTTCAGCAATGTCTTGATGCGGTTGCGCGCTTTCGAGGTCACGACAAACGACAGCCAGTCGGCATTCGGTCTCTGGTTCTTGAAGGTATTGATTTCTACCTTGTCGCCATTCTGGAGGGCATGGCGTATGGATACATTTTTCCCGTTGATTTTCGCGCCCACGCAAGTAGCGCCCAGGCCCGAATGGATGTCAAAAGCGAAGTCAAGTACCGTAGAGCCGACAGGCAACTTGCGCAAGTCGCCCTTTGGGGTGAACACGAAGATTTCCTTCGAATAGAGGTTCAGCTTCATGTTGTCCAGCCGCTCGAACGATTCGGCATCGGGCGATTCGAGGCTTTCGCGTATCTGCGTCAACAGTTGCACCATATTTTCGTCGGCCTGACCGCCCTTGTATTTCCAGTGGGCTGCCAAACCTTTCTCGGCCACTTCGTCCATACGAATGGTGCGTATCTGTACTTCCACCCAACGCCCTTCGGGGCCGATCACCGTGGTGTGCAGCGATTCGTAACCGTTGCTTTTGGGTACCGAAATCCAGTCGCGCATCCTAAGAGGGTTAGGCTGGTAAAAATCGGTAACTACCGAGTAGACATGCCAGCAATCGGATTTTTCCTTTTCCGGCGGCGAGTTAAGAATGATCCGTATGGCGAACAGATCGTATACTTCCTCGAAATCTACCCGCTGCTTCACCATCTTGTTGTAGATGGAATAAACGGATTTGAGTCTTGCTTTGATGGAGAAGTCGAGTCCTTGCCGGGTCAACTCATCATTGACGGGCTGGATAAATTCGCGGATGAACCTGTTGCGTTTGGCAGTGGTTTCGGCCAGTTTGCGGGTAATGGTACGGTAGGCTTCCGGCTGTATCTGCCTCAACGACAGGTCTTCCATTTCCGACTTGATGTTGTACAAGCCCAAGCGATGCGCCAGGGGAGCAAACAGGTAAAAGGTGTCGCTGGCAAACCGGAACCGTTCGTTTTCGGGAAACTGGTCGAGGATACGCATCAGTTTCATGCGTTCGCCCAGCTTGATCAGGATCACGCTGATGTCGGTGATCATTGCCAGGAGCATGTTGCGGAAATTCTCGGCCTGGTGTACGGTATCGTTCACGTTAATACCCGATATCCGCGCCAGTTCGCCGGTAATCACAGCCACTTTGTCGCCGAAGGTCTTTTTTATTTCATCCGTGCTAATTTTTCCCGACGGAACAAACCGGTAAAGCATCGAGGCCAGTACAGCCGAACGGCGAAGTCCCAGTTCTTCGACGGCGCTCAAAGCAAGGTCGAGGCCGAAATCCAATGCCAATTGTCCGTATAAGGAAGTATTTTCGTCGCCAGCCTGCATGATCATGCGGAATGCTTTGCGGATATCCTTGTACCCGTCGGGTTGCAGGGCGGTTCTTCCTGCACGCAGTAAAGCCCTGTACTTACGTTCTGTTTGCTGACTTATAAATATTTTGGACGACTCTTCCCTCATCCGGAATGATTTTAAGTGAATTGAAGCGCAAGATAATAAATTTTTGCGGAAAGGTTCGCATCATGATTGATAATTTCGCGGTAAGCTTAAAACGGTGTCATCACAAACAACATTTTGTAACTACTCAGGCACATCCCAATAAGCGTATATATTATTACGGAAAAGACAGTCCTTGAGGTTGCTCACAAGGTGCTTGTGCTTATGCTCACAAAGTATAAATTGGTTTTGTATCCGAAATACTATCGGTTCGGAGAGTTCCCGTCTGCATCTTCCTGCGGCAAATGGCAGGGTGGAATTTGACCAAGACAAGAATTTTTTTAGGAGAGTTGCAGGCTTTTCAAATAATTTGTACTACCTTTACGCCACTTTTGGAAAAATTCCACTCCTGATCTACTTACTATGCACAAAGTATGCCAATGATTAGCAGCGGTATTTTTGACATTTTTTAGAAATACATTGGCGGCAAAAACTGACAATTTGGCATTTTTGACAATATTTAAAATCCATATTTTTTCGATTGCTAATTATAGTGTGTTGCACATATTGACAGATAGCCATACCTTTGCACTCTAAAATATGCCATACTATGAGTAGCAAAAATATCTTGGAAATTTTTGGCGATAATGTCCAAAAATACAGAAAAGAAAAGCAGGTT
>JAISDP010000104.1 GCA_031264715.1 Bacteroidales bacterium | reverse complement strand
TAGGCGATACGGTGGGCGATCCTTTCAAGGATACTTCGGGACCGAGTTTGAACATCCTGATTAAACTGATGAGCATGGTATCCATCGTAACGGCCGGTTTGACCGTAGTCTGGACCCTGATCGAATAAAATTGCATCTTAACGCTTATAACGTTGTAACCTTCAAGCGTTACAAACGTTATAAGCGTTAATAAATTAACAAATTAACAAACGTTATAAACGATTGATGGGTAACTTTGTTAAATGGATAGGCGGCGGTTTGGGCTGGACATTCGGCGGACCGTTAGGCGGTGTGTTGGGCTTTGTAGCAGGAACTGTTTACGACAGTCTTGAAATACATATCTTTCGCAAATCGGACGGGAAAAAAACAATGGGTGATTTTGCAACCGGTTTACTGGTGCTGATTGCCGCTATCATGAAGGCCGAAGGACCGGTGGTTAAGTCGGAGCTGGATTACGTAAAACACTTCCTGAAACAAAACTTTGGCGAAAAGGAAGCTTCAGAGGCCCTTACACTGCTAAGAGAAATTTTGAAACAAAAAATATCGATAGACAGTGTTTGTGCGCAAATCCGTAACAATGTCGACTATTCGTCGCGATTGCAACTGACCCATTTCCTGTATAACCTGGCGAATGTTGACGGGCATATGACCGGCGCGGAACAAAATATACTCAACATCATTACCAAAGGTCTGAGGGTTACCGTGAGCGACAAACGATCGATAGGGTCGGTAATTGTGCAGGAGGAGTCGCTTATTGCAGCTTATGGAATCATAGGCGTTCATCGCTCGGCCAGCGTTATCGATATCAAGAAGGCGTACCGCAACATGGCTATCAAATGCCATCCCGATAAGGTGGCGTATCTTGGCGAAGAACTGAGAAAAGCAGCCAATAACAAATTCCAACAATTGACCCATGCATATGAGATCATCAAGAAAGAACGGAATTTCACGTAGGATTTTCCTACAAAGGAGCGCTAAGGTAATGGTCGCTTAACTCTTTCCCCACCTGTACGTTTCCTTTCTCAGCCCTGCCAATTGCAGCAACCTGTCCACTACAGTCATAGCAAGTTCTTCCACTGATTGCGGATGCGAATAAAACGAAGGCGAGGCCGGGGCAATGATGGCGCCTGCTTGTGCCAGTATTTGCATATTGTTGATGTGTATCAGGTGTATAGGGGTTTCACGCAAGGCTAAAATCAGCCGTCGGCGCTCTTTCAGTATCACGTCGGCAGCACGGGTGATGAGCGTATCCGATAGCCCGTTGGCGATCCTTCCCATGGCGCCCATCGAACATGGACAAACGATCATTACGTCGTACAGCGAACTTCCCGAAGCAAACGGAACGGTGAAATCGTCGTTTTCATGAACGGCAAACGGCAACCCGTTTTGAAACGAACTGATTTCGTGCTCCCATACTTCTTTTGCCTTGTCGGAAAACACTACTTCCACCTGTTCTATTTGTCCCATTAACCGGAACCGGCGCAGTTCTTCCAGCAGGAGCCTGGCGTAGATCGACCCGCTGGCCCCGGTAACGGCAACTATTATGTTTAAAGGTTCCACATGATTGATTTTCTGTTTTTAAACATGAAGTATCACAAAGGTTTTTATTTGCACCCGGGTTGAGCGACAAGTGTATTGCCGCCGGACGCACGCGGGAACTCGAAACCTGAAGTTTTTACTCCGCCAAAACTTCTACTCCCTTCTGCACCATTTTGTCCATTTGGTTGAGAATAGGATAGAAGCCCTTATCATCGAGGATATTCCGGCCAATATAAGCCATAACGATATTCTCGATCAGCGCACCTGAAATTTTCAGGTCTTTATCATTTTTTGCCACGCCCTGTTTGGCCGCATATGCTGTAAAATCACCCAGGATATTTTTTTGATGAAGGTATGTTGCCAGTGACTTATAATCCGACATATTCGACAGGTCTTTCCGGTTTTTATCGGCATAGTCGAACGCAAAGCG
The DNA here is from genome assembly GCA_031264715.1 of Bacteroidales bacterium. GTDB lineage: Bacteria > Bacteroidota > Bacteroidia > Bacteroidales > UBA4181 > JAIRLS01. The sequence continues at coordinate 2,103 of JAISDP010000104.1, read as the reverse complement.
ATCGATGAGGCCGCGGCGCATCACCTGCCCGTAATATTTGGAATGACCGGTAGTGTCAATCGGCATGAAGATATCAGGCATGATACCGCCGCCGCCATACACCACCTTGCCTCCGGGCGTTACATACCGCAACGAGTCATTGAAACGGATACTGTCGGCCTGGATCATCTCGCCATGCGAATAACGTTCATATAATTCATTGAAATACTCTCCGTTCCCGTTATGATCATACGGTTTCTGGATACAACGTCCCGTAGGCGTATAGTACCGTGCGACCGTAATACGCATGGCCGATCCGTCCGAAAGCGAATATTGCTCCTGTACCAGCCCTTTTCCGAAACTTCGGCGGCCGACAATCGTACCGCGATCATTGTCCTGTATGGCGCCTGCAACAATTTCGCTGGCCGATGCCGACGACTCGTCAATCAGCAGCACCAGTTCCATTTCATTGTATTCCGTATTTTTACTGTCCGAATAATAATCGGTACGTCCCCGCTCGATGCCGTCGGTATATACAATCATCCTGCCTGCGGGGAGGAACATTTCACACATTCCTATGGCTCCATCGATAATGCCGCCAAGGTTATCGCGCAAGTCGACAATCGTTTTCGTCATTCCTTCGGTTTTCAGTTTTCCGGCAGCGTTGACGAATTCCTGCAATGTGGTTTTCGAGAACTTGTTAACCTTGATGTAGCCGATTTCGGGCGTGAGCATATACGCGGCATCAATGCTGAACAAAGGTATCTTGCCACGGATGATGTTGAAATCAAGCAGTCCGCTGTTGCCTTTCCGGTGGATGCCTACCTTTACACTGGTGCCTGTTTTGCCTTTGAGCATCTTCACAATATCGTTTCTCGGCATCTTCACGCCAGCCACCAGCGAATCGTTAACGCGGACGATGCGGTCGCCGGCCATGACCCCAACCTTTTCCGACGGGCCTTCGGCAATTGTATTGACAATTACAATGGTATCGTTCAGCATGTTGAACGATACGCCGATGCCCGAAAAATTGCCTTCGAGCGGATCGTTAATGGCCGCAAAGTCGGATACAGGGAAGTACTGCGAATGAGGGTCGAGATTTTTCAACATGCCTTTAATGGCGTCTTCTTCAAGTGTATTGGCCGAAACGCTGTCCACATACGAATTTTTGATCAGTTCGAGCGCCTGGTCGACCTTGTTGGGCGTCGAAAAAAGCAATAACCCACGGTTATTCCCGACGCTGGCGGTTACATTCCTGAACTTTATTCCGATAAGTATTCCTGCCACCAGCACGAGCGCGATGATGAGCGGCATCAATGCATCTATTTTCCTGTTTTCCACTTCCATCTTAATAATCAAAATTGCCTATATATCACTATCACCGGTAATTTTCGTTAACCATTCTTCCGCTATTTCGTATTCTACATACTTCACATCGATACCTGCACGCTGTAGCAGTCGGATACCGTCGTCGATACGGTACATCTCGCCGTACACTACCCGTTTGATACCCGATTGAATGATCAACTTGGCACATTCGAGGCAGGGCGATGCCGTTACATATAAAGTAGAACCTTCGCTGCTGTTGCTTGATTTGGCTACTTTTGTGATGGCATTGGCTTCGGCATGAAGCACATACGGCTTTGTGGTATTGTTTTCGTCTTCGCAGATATTTTCGAATCCCGACGGCGTTCCATTATATCCGTCGGATATGATCATCTTATCTTTCACTAATAAAGCCCCTACCTTACGGCGCTGACAATAAGAGTTTTGCCCCCATATCCGCGCCATTGCCAGGTATCTTCTGTCGAGAAGGTTTTGTTTATTATCCATTATTGCAATGCTTCTATTATCCGGTCTTGAAATTCTACAAAGTTATTCAAATTTTTGACGGTCATTTGAATTTCTTTTTAAATTTCAGGAAATCAGCAAAATAATAAGAAATCAACATCCCTGGATTTATCAACGGAAAGAGCCAATACATGGGAATGATGACAGAGATCATTGAAAAACCGCTCATGTATTCTTAAATATTTACTACATTTGTCAAATAATTCATATAGGGTTAAGAAGGTTTAGACAATTAATAATATTTTGATAGATAGTATCATAAAGGGCATCCTC
>JAISDP010000103.1 GCA_031264715.1 Bacteroidales bacterium | reverse complement strand
CGAAGCTTGTTTCCCTCAAACGTCACCGTCTCGTTCTGATTTCCTGCGATGTAAGCCAACCCGGTTAAGGTCTGCGCATCGTCTAACGAATGAGTAAAGGTTATTTCTACATACCGCTCCGGCTCTTTGTTGAAACGGACTTCATACACAGAGAAGTCTTTTTCGGCGGGAATAAGGGTAGTAATAACCGCCTCCTCCTTTACGCCTGATTTATTGGGAGCCACAGACAATGTCAGTTCGCGGCTTTCACCCGAGCCGGCGGGTACGTTGACGGCGGTAAGCTGATGCGTCTTTTCACCACTGTGATGCACCCAATCCATTTCAGCCTTTTCGGAGAGCTTGATAAGCGACTCAATCGTTTCCGGCGCTTCACGGTCGGGCGTAGAAAGAGTATATACGATATCATACCCGTTTTCGTTGGACGGATTAATATTGACCGCCTCCAGATTGGCGCGGACCGTAAGCGGAAGCGTCGTCAACTTAAAGGCAAAGATTTTATCCTCTCCCGCAGCGTCAAACCAGGCCGACATATCCGCCGACACCTTGTATTCCGTGTCCCGGTTCAGCGGTTCGGAAGGTTTGAAAGAAACCGTCTTATTGTTTTCAAAAGAGAAAGTACCTTTCACTTCCGGTTTGATTTTAATTCGTTTGGCAAGTTCCGCCTCCACCATTTTATCAGGAGGCACTTCCTGGTTGAAAGCCAGATAAATGGTAGCATAACGTGATACCTTCCCCGAAGTAAAAGCCTCCACATACGGGCTGAAAGGCATACCTTCACCATCGGCGCTTTTCGATCCGCACCCGGTAAAGAGCAGCAAAAACAAGAAAAAGAAGCAGAGCATTAAACAGTTAGTCTTAGACATATCATTTGCGTTTTAAATGAAAAGTTATTTACGGACAAATATAATTATTCTTAATAATAAATTAACACATGTTCGAAATAAGATTAAAACAATATCCCTTCTTTTCGTCAAAGTAGCCGTTCCATCATACAAAACTATTGCCGGCCTCCTACCCACCTCCTATTTTCGCCACACCCATTTAATCGTCCCACCCAGGTGAGGCAACTGTCCCACCCGGGTGAGACACGTGTTCCACCTGGGTGAGGCAACTGTCTCACCCAGGTGGGACGATTAAACTGTGGGATGATGGGATTAGTTTATCTTGTTAATTCCCGGAACAAACCTAATTGATTTACTTTTTCATTGAGTTGTCTGATTTTGCCGAGCAGCTTGTTGAAAGGCAATGATTCTCCGTAAATCATTGTTTCGCGCATTGTTTCGTAATCCTGTTGCCATTTGGCAATCACGTTTTCGGGTGGAATAATAGTTATTGTTGTAGGATTAAGCGTATTATAATCGAAGCCCTTTAAGCCGATGAAAATACGGCGGTGTTCAACAATATTCCCGAACAAATCTTTATCAGACAGCGCTTTTTCAGCAATACCGGCATCGTACATTTTCACCAAATCGTACAAATGCCGGCTCATTCGTTCCGTCCGTGTAAATTCCTGCGGCTTGGCAAATTCCTCGTGCAAAAGGCAAATTTTTTCCCAAAATGTGCGTTCCGGAACAACGGCGTTGACTTCAAACGGCAAATTAGCAAAGAATTTATCTGAATACGCCTCGTCAACAAACGATCGCAAATGTATTTTCCTCAATGGCTCGTTCATAGAACGTCCGCTAACTTCCAATTTCACAATCGGTTTCAAATAGTTGTTTTCAGGAAAAAGCGACTTGTAATGTATCTCGACAACTTCCGGGTCGGTCGTAGAAACCGGAGTAATATTTACTTTTGCAGAAAATAAACCGTTGCCGATTCCCTGATTTTCCATTTGTTGAGCCACGTCAAACTGCAATCTTTCGCGCACAAAAGAACAGGCGGCACGACGCAAGCGGTCGCTGATTTGCGTTTTAGAAAGCGTACCTGTAAAGCCAAGATATTCACGGTTGATAGCAATGTCGATATCTTCCGAGAATCGTTCGATCAAGTTGTAGCATTTGCTCAACGAAGTACCGCCCTTGAAAGATAAATGTTCGGCATAAGGCAACGCAAACAAGGCACGCAACACGACTGTAACCCACCAGTCTTTTTCGATAGCAACGGAAGGTAACGCCATTTTTGTTGCCGCTTCGATAAAAGCATTTATTCTTGTCTGTTCAGGCAGGTTTATGAAATTATCCTTGTTCATTGCTTTTGAGTTTTTCAAGTGAATACCTTATTATTTCCTTAATCCAGGCGGGTGCAATACGCAAATCATGCTCCAGATACGCCTTTTTTTCTTTCGACAAAGCATTTTGTATTTGCTCAATTTCTGCTTGGCTAATGTTATCTTTGCCAATACTTTTTAATGCCTGTATTGCCAAACGGCTGATTTTACCAATTGCCGCTACATTTTTAGGCGAAGTCCTGATGAATGAAATGTTGTAATTACCAACTTTTATATTTCGAGCTGAACCGTCTGTAAGATAAACAATTTTCATCGGCACTTGCGTCGAAAGTCCCAATCTGTTTAAAGCGTAAACTCCTGTCGGAACAATTTTTGCTTTATCCCGCCTCGCAATAGCATCGGCAATATCTTCTATTCTGGGCGTAATTTTACCAATGATTTTATCTATTTGCGGACGGACAAAAATACCTGAAGAAACTCTGTCAATCGCACCTTCTTCTACTAAACGGTTTAGTGTTCGCCTGACAGTTTCGGCATTGCCAAAAGAAGAAAAGTTATCGCTAAAAAAAAGCGTACCCCTCTTGGCTTTCTTTATTTTTGTAACTATTTTACTTTCAATCGTATCAATCATTTAAGTTAATTCTATTTGTCCCGAAAATTGCATATATTCGGGACAAGTTTCACGCTGCAAAAATACTCTTTTCCCAAAAACTAACAAACACATTTGCTTAATTTTCAATACTTATTCCACCGTACTACAACGTTTGCGCTCCCCCTTTATCTAATTTGCTTTTCCTATGCGGTTATATTCCATATTCATGTGGAAGCCGTCCCCTCTTTTGCAGGAATATTCTCCGGCCAAATGATTTTTCAGTAAATATAAAAAAGTCTTCCCTATGGTTTGGTAAATTTATCCGTACCTTTGTAGCTGCTTGTTATTGCCTGCCTAAGGAGCAGTATGTATGATATGTCTGAACAAAACTCACCGTTGATTCTGGGAAACGAACGCATCCGTAAATTATTGATGCAATATGCCTTGCCTGCTATTGTGGCTATGACGGCGTCGTCTATTTATAATATGGTAGACAGTATCTTTATTGGTCATGGCGTGGGGGCATTGGCTATTGCCGGGTTGGCGATCACGTTTCCGCTGATGAACCTTGCGGCGGCTTTCGGTTCGCTGGTTGGCGTGGGGGCGGCTACGCTTATTTCGGTTAAATTGGGGCAGAAGGATTA
>JAISDP010000041.1 GCA_031264715.1 Bacteroidales bacterium | reverse complement strand
TGTGCGTTTCATACAGCTTCTGGGCAATGGAAAGCGTTTTGTCCGCCGAAAAACCGTGTTTGCTGTTCGCCTCTTTTTGCAGGGCCGTTAAGTCATACAATAATGGCGGCTCCTGATTATCCTGTCGCAACTGTCGAACACATGTTTGATGATTTTCAACTGCCTGAGTACGCCGCTGTCGGCTTTGTATTCCTTGCCGTCTTTCACCTGGCGAGGAACGAGTTTGAACGTTTTGGGAATGATGGGTAAATTTTCCCTGATAAATCCCGCGAAGCCATATTCTTCGGGCATGGCCAACTGTACGAGATGCCCGAATGCCCAGGTAACCATGTGATTTAGTATGGCTTGACGTTTCCCGTCAATTCTACTGATTTTTGTCGTGTTTCAGATATTCCGTTGGCGACATGCCATATTCTTCCCTGAAACATTCGCGGAAATGTCCCATATCCTTAAACCCGCTTTCGTCGGCGGCTTCGGAAACATTATATTTGCCGGTCATCAGCAGTTTGACGCTGTTTCTTAGCCGGATTTTACGGATGAATTTGTTGGGCGAAATACCGGTCAGACCTTTTATTTTGAGGTAAAAGGTGGATTGACTCATATTGAATTGATCGGTCAGAAACACAAGGTTAAGGTTATCGCTTGAAATGTTTTCTTCGATTATTGCGGTTGTCTTTTGCAAAAACTCCTCGTCTAATTTGTTGATTCCGGGTGTGGGGACTTTTTTCTCAGGCTTTATGTTTCCTGCCTGCGACAGGATTTGCTGCGCCAGTTTTCGGCGTGATTTCAGCAGATTGTTGATTCGAGTGTGAAGTAACGTGGAACTGAACGGCTTGGTCAGGTACGAGTCAGCGCCGCTTTCGTAACCTTCTTCCTTGTCCTGCGTGCTGTCTTTGGCGGTAAGCAGTATCACGGGAATATGGCTGGTACGCAGGTCTTCCTTGATTTTCCGGCAGAGTTCGATACCGTCCATTTCCGGCATCATAATGTCGCTCACGATTATATTGGGGATATGTTCTTGCGCCGCTTCCAGGCCTTCCTTCCCGTTGCCGGCCGACAGAATTTTGTATTGAACGGAAAGAGAATCAACAATATAATTGCGAATATCGTCGTTGTCCTCAATAACGAGTATGACGGGAAGCGAATCCCTGTTTTCTTCCGTTATATTTTCATCCGGCGCCTGTTCCGTCAACATGGCCGTTTTTTCATCTTTATGTAATGAATCCCTGTACGTATTGCCTGTCAGGATACGGAACCTGAAAATAGTGCCTTCACCTTCCTTACTTTTTACCGAAATGACGCCCTGATGCAGGTCGGCAAGCGATTTTACAAGCGCCAGCCCAATACCTGTTCCCGACGCCTGATGCTTGCTCTTTGCCTGATAATAGCGGTCGAAGATTCGCGGCAAATCTCCGGGACTTATTCCGTATCCGGTGTCGGAAACGCTGATTTCGGTAAACTCTTCACCTTTTTCATGAACCGAAGAAAGCCTGAGCGCAATTTCGCCTTCGGGAGTGTATTTTATGGCGTTCGACAGCAGGTTGTTCAGAATTGTAGCAATGATTTCCGAATCGAAATAAAGCCTTGTCCTGTCCGTTTCGACTGAAACGCGAATCTGTACCTTTTCGTTATGGTTCAGTTCTTTGTAACGCAGTCCGATTTCTTTTATCAGACCTCCCAAATCGCCTTTGGCAACGGTCAGGCGGCGGTTTTGCGTCTCGGTTTTCCGAAATTCGAGGATTTGATTGATCAGGTTTAGCAATCGGGTGGCGCTGCCGTGAATGATTTTGATTTTGGAATGGTAATATGTTGGGAGTTGTGAATCGTTGAGCAAATCTTCCAGCGGACCCAGAATCAGCGTAAGTGGCGTGCGCAATTCATGCGTGATGTTGGTGTAAAACCGCAGGCGTTCCTGATTGAGCGATTCGATTTGCTGCTTTTCCATGTCTTTGATGCGGATTTTATTCATCAGCAGCAGGCGGTTACGCACTGTTTTCAGGATAAAAAAGACAACGAGGGCAGCCAGTGCAAGATAGATGACAAATGCCCACCACGTGAGCCAGAAGGGAGGCAGTATCTCCACCTCCAGAGTTTTTGTTTCACTCCATGAGCCGCTTTCGTTAAGTGATTTGATGTAAAAAGTATAATTGCCGTCTTTCAGATTGTTATAGGACGCGATACGTTTCGAGGCGTCCACATATTGCCATTCGCGGTCATAACCTTCCAGTTTGCAGGCATACTTGCTTTGCAGGGGATTCAGATAGTTGAGCGCGGCAAATTCGATACTGAAATTGTTGTATTTGTAGGGCAGGCTTATTTGCTGCGTATAGCCTGCCGCCTTTACCGAAATAGCGCTACGCAGTTCCTTATCCAGCGTTTCGAGCGAATGATTAAAGATGCGAATATCGGTAATGGCGGTAGGCAAGATTTTCGGACTATCGTGCAGGCTGTCGGGATGAAACCGGATGTAACCGTTATGGCTTCCGATAAACAGTTCGCCGCCAGGCGTTTGGAAGAGGGCATTTTTATTGAAATGGATGTCGGGCAATCCGTCGGTGGTGGTAAACAAGCAGGCTTTTCCGTCTTTCAGGCGCACCAGTCCGCCTATCGTTCCCAGCCACAGGTTGCCCTGACGGTCTTC
>JAISDP010000027.1 GCA_031264715.1 Bacteroidales bacterium | reverse complement strand
TCCCGAAACATGGTTTCACTACATCGGCGGGAATGTCGCCGAAAAAGGCATTACCGCCGATCTGGAAGCAATTGCCGGCGCCGGCCTTTCGGGTATCCAACTGTTCCACGGACAGTTTGGCGGCCCGTGGCCCGGCGTCAGTCCGCAGATAGCCTGTCTCAGCCCGTTGTGGGACAATGCCGTGCGCCACACCGCCGAAGAATCCCGCCGCCTGGGATTGCGCTTCACCATGCAGAACTGTCCCGGCTGGGCTATGTCCGGCGGGCCGTGGATCGAACCTTCCAACGCCATGCGTCATCTCGTGTGGAGTCGCACCGATGTGGATGGCAACGCGGCGGTAAACAAAGCATTACCGCTTCCACAGCCGAGTGATGAGCCGTGGCGCGACTACAGGGATATTGCAACGCTTGCTTTCCCCACGCCGCTCGACGACACCGGCGAGCCGCTTCAACCGCAGTCCATAAAAACTAACCGGCAGGAACTGCCCTGGACGGATTGCCTGGCGGGAAACCCCAAGGGAAAAATCACGCTTTCCCCATCTCCGGAAGGAAATCCTACCTGGATAGAGGTAACTTTTCCCGGCGAGACTACGGTTCGCACTGTCGAGTTCTCAAGCATCAACGGATATAACCACCCGTGGTGTTACGTGCCGGGTGTTACCGTAACGGTACAGGCGATATTGCCCGGCGGCGCAACACAGGATGTGCTGCATACCGCCCTGCCGCAAAGCAGCTGGCAGGACGACCGGCCTGTTTCGCTCGCCTGCTCTGAAGTCCCGAACGTACGGACATACCGTGTCCTGATCCACAACAAACACGACATGGCGCTTGGGTCGCTCCGTCTGTTTTCCGCCGCCCGCAAAAACAACTGGGAATCGGAAGCCGGCTGGACGCTGCGCAGCCTCATCCGCGAAAGCGTACAACCCAACCAATCCAAAACAGCATTTATCGACCCGCTCCAAATACGCGACATCACAACCGCAATGGACCGGCAGGGCAACCTGCAATGGAAAGCTCCCGCAGGCAAATGGACCATCCTGCGTATCGGTCATGTGAACACCGGGATGCGTAACGGACCGGCGCCCCCGGAAGGAACAGGATGGGAATGTGACAAACTTTCCGATGCCGGCCCCAATGCACAGTTTGCAGGTTATATCGGACGCCTTTCCGGGTCGGGAGGAGCGCTCGCCAATGGGTTATTGAACGGCATGCTCATGGATAGCTGGGAATGTAAAACCCAGACCTGGACAACCGATATGGAAGCTGAATTCAACCGCATAGCCGGCTACCGGCTCCGTACATGGTTGCCCGCTGTATTTGGCTACGTGCTGGGCGATCCCGAAACCACCACACGTTTCCTGCGCGACTGGCGCGCTGCCATCGGCGACCTCTTCGCCAACAAGTTCTACGGCGGCATGGCCAAACTCGCCAAAAGCAACGGACTGTCCATCACATACGAAACCGCTGCGGGCGATATTTTCCCTGCCGACATCCTCGAATACTTCAAATACGCCGATGTACCCATGTGCGAATTTTGGCAACCCTTGAGCGAAGCATACATCGGTTCGCTGAACTTCAAGCCCGTCAAGCCCGCTGCTTCGGCTGCCCGGATATACGGCAAGCCCCGTGTCGCCGCCGAAGCGTTCACATCCTTTGCACTTACGTGGGACGAACATTGGGACATGCTCAAAGAAGTAGCGAACATCAATTGTATCGAAGGCGTAACGCACCTGGTTTTCCATACCTACACGCACAACCCGCAGACAGACTTCCTGCCGCCCGGAACTTCGTTCGGCTCCGGCATAGGAACGCCTTTCCTGCGCGGACAAACCTGGTGGAGACACATGCCGGAGTTCACCACTTACCTCTCACGCTGTACCTACATGCTCGAGCGTGGCAAACCCGTTTCGGACGTGCTCTGGTATCTTGGCGATGAGATCAACCACAAACCCGACCAGGAAGCGCCTTTCCCCAACGGATTCAAGTACGATTACTGCAACCCCGACGTCCTGTTGAACAGGCTCACGGTGCGCAACGGGATGCTCGTCACGCCCGAAGGCATCAGCTACCGGGTTTTGTGGCTACCCGACAATGTGCGGATGCTGCCGCAAACATTAGAAAAACTGTATGCGCTTGTACGCGACGGCGCTACCATCATTGGCGATGCACCGCACGGGCTTGCCACGCTTACCGATGCCGCCAGTGCACAGAAACGCTTCGATGCTGCTGTAGCTAATATCTGGGGTAAAACCGCGAAGCGCGGTAGCCATAAAGCAGGCAAAGGAACGGTTGTTTCCGGCATGACGCTTTCCGAGGCGCTGAACAAACTGAACATCCAACCCGACGTAACCGGCGACGCATTGTGGCTGCACCGCAGCATCGATGGCGCCGACTGGTATTTCGTATGCGCGCCCAAGGGTAGTGGTTTCAACGGTACGCTCGATTTTCGCAGTAAGGGGAATGTCGAAATATGGGACCCGCTGACCGGCGAAGCCACCATGGCGGAAGCCCGCGATAACAAGGGCCGTACCCGGGTAACGCTCGATCTGCCGAAAGCGGGATCGTGCTTTGTCGTTTTCCGGCAAACCGCTCAACCGGGCAGAACAGGAAAACAGCCGCAACGCATCGAAACGTCCCGTTCCGTACCATTATCCGAACCCTGGATACTGTCTTTTCCTGCCGGATGGAACGCTCCGTCATCGCTGCAAATTGCCGGACTGAAACCCTGGAAAGATCTCGACATGTCGCCCGAAGCGAAAGCATTCTCGGGCACAGCCGTCTATTCCACTACGTTTGACGCCGGGGAAATAAAGCCCGGAACACGTTTCTCGCTCGATCTTGGACGCGTGGAAATGATCGCCGCGGTATCGCTTAACGGCAAGCCGCTCCGTACCTTGTGGACGCCGCCCTATCGCCTCGATCTGACCGGCGCCATACGGCCAGGAGCCAATACGCTGACCGTGGAAGTCACCAGCACATGGTTCAACCGCCTGGCATACGATGCCGGACAACCCACAGAACAACGCAAAACCTGGACCATCAACGGCCCTGCCAAAGATGCCGAATTGAGGGAAAGCGGATTGCTTGGGCCGGTTGTGCTCTATATCGGACAATGATCCATAAGAGCGAAATATCCCATGCATCCGTTGCCCGTCACATCCCGAGGCGTTCCTTGAGTCCGTCCAGTTCGGCGGTCAATTCTTTCGGAAGGTGGTTGCCAAAGCGGGCGTAATGTTCGTCGATCAGGGTAACTTCCTTCTTCCATTCGTCGTTCGTCACTTCGAGCGCTTTCGCCATCTTAGCCTGGTCCATACCGGCCAAACCGTCGATGTTGATCGCTTTCGGAGCGGGAACCTTGCCGATAGCGGTTTCAACCGTTTCGCCCTTGCCGTTGCAACGGTCGAATATGTATGCCAATACGCGGCTGTTGTCGCCGTAACCCGGCCACAGAAATTTACCGTTTTCGTCTTTGCGAAACCAGTTCACGTAGAAAATTTTAGGCAGCTTGGCGCCGGCATGTTGACCGACGGTAATCCAGTGACCGAAATAGTCGCCCATGTTATATCCGCAGAAGGGGAGCATGGCAAACGGGTCGCGACGAACGATACCAGCCTGGCCAAGAGCGGCGGCAGTGGTTTCGGACGATACGATCGAACCCATGAATACGCCGTGATTCCAACTCGTGGCTTCGTGTACAAGGGGTACAGTGTTCGGACGGCGGCCGCCGAAGAGGAAAGCAGAGATGGGCACGCCTGCCGGGTTTTCCCAGTCCTTGTCGATAGCAGGACACTGGAATGCCGGGGCGGTAAAACGCGCGTTCGGATGAGCGCAAGGTTCGCCTGATGCGGGATCGTGTACCTTGTTCTTCCAGTTGATAGTTCCGGCAGGACATTCGGTACCGATGCCTTCCCACCAGATGTCGCCATCGGGAGTTAAACCCACGTTGGTGAAGATCGTGTTGGCCTTGCAGCTCAACATCGCATTGGGGTTAGTGTCCATCGAGGTGAAGGGAGCCACGCCGAAGAAACCGGCTTCAGGGTTGATGGCGTACAGTTGACCGTCCTTGCCGAATTTCATCCATGAGATGTCGTCGCCTACACATTCTACCTTCCATCCGGGGATGGTGGGGATCAGCATTGCCAGGTTGGTCTTTCCGCAAGCGCTGGGGAAAGCGGCGGTGATGTATTTCTTTTCGCCCTGGGAGTTGGTTAAACCGAGGATCAGCATGTGTTCGGCCAGCCAACCCTGTTCTTTAGCCATTACGGAAGCAATGCGCAAAGCAAAGCATTTTTTCCCCAGCAGAGCATTTCCGCCGTAACCCGAACCATACGACCAGATTTCGTGAGTTTCGGGGAAATGCGTGATATACTTCTTTTCGATGGGAGCGCAGGGCCATTTAACGTCTTCCTGGCCGGGAGCAAGGGGAGCGCCTACCGAGTGTACGCAAGGTACAAAGTCGCCGTCGCCCAGTACATCAAGCACTTTTTGTCCCATGCGGGTCATGATGCGCATGTTCACAACTACGTAGGGAGAGTCGGTTATTTCAACGCCGATGTGGGCGATGTTGGAACCGAGCGGGCCCATGCTGAAAGGAATTACGTACATGGTACGGCCTTTCATACAGCTTTTATACAGTTCGCGCATGGATTTCTTCATTTCTGCAGGATCAGCCCAGTTATTGGTGGGGCCTGCTTCTTCCCTTGTCTTCGAACAGATGAAGGTGCGGTCTTCCACGCGGGCTACATCACTGGGGTCCGACTGGAAATAGTACGAGTTGGGACGTTTGGCTTCGTTCAGCTTCACGGCCATCCCGCCGACTACCATTTCGTCCAAAAGGCGTTTGTTTTCGGCTTCCGAACCGTCGCACCAGTATACGCTTTCAGGCTGACACCAATTGGCCCACTCCTGTACCCATTGTTTTAACTTCTGATTGTTTGTCATTTTTATAATTGATTAATGATGAAACTTTTTATATTTAAATTATCTTCCGGCTCTACGCCCCGGAAATCAGCGTGCAAAGTTATTCAAAAAGGTTTAATTCAGGTAATCAACATGACGATTTGTTCATTTTTTCCAATATTAGATCGCAAACGCCGGTTATGATCGCGCCGGTAATATTTTCCGCATCAAATCGGCGAAAATGGCCGCCATGCGTTGCTGGATGAACGAATCGTCGCCGCGGAGCGGGTGCCAGCCGTATGTCACGCCGTCGATGACCTGTGTGTCGGACGAATATAGAAGGCTGTACTGATCATTGGTTACAGGATGCAGCGAATTTTTCGAAAAACCGATGTTTTTGTCGAACTCCACCAGCGGAAATCCCCATTTTTCAACAAGTTTCCGTACGGAAGTATTGTAGACAGTCCGGGCATCGTGCCAATCGGTGCATAAGACGATCACGGCCGGCTTCCCGGCTTTGCTTCCATAATATTTCGAATCCGGATCGTTACGTAGCTCATAGCAATCGCTGATATAACGCTTGATCACATAATCGAAAGCCGCAGCATAGTTAACCCGTGTGAAAGGCGTCTTATAATCCCTGTAGCTTTCGGCTAAGCCGCTTTCATCGGCTACATCACGGTTGTGAACCTGCATGATGACGAACGCATCCAGCGTCTCCAATTCTTCCTTGGAGTACATCACGCCGAGGTCCATCTTATTGGCTGTGTTGGCAATGGCTTCGCCTCCTATGGCCCGGTTGACGGGATGGGCGTTCAACATAGCGCAACCCGTTTCGAACCAACTGTTTTCAGGTGAAGCAAATGACGCTCCCGAGAGCAGTATGTTGTATTGGGCCGCTTTGACGGGCTGTACCGGCTTGGTTTGCGCAAATGCCTGAAGAAACGGCAAACAGACCAACAGAAAAAAAATACCTCTTTTCATCCAATGTCAATTTAATTGCTGATTGTGCTTTAATGCGGATCATCGTGATCATACCGCATGTCGTTGCGGATGATGATGCGATTCGTTCAACTAAGTGATGCTGCAAAAGTAATAAAATTACCATTACTGACGGTTAAAATATCAAATATCGGTTATATCGACCAAATCCTGTCAGGGATGGCAGATTGGTAGAAGATATTTCCCGTCAGGGAAATCATATCAATAGAAAAATACAGCTGCCTCCAGATCAAAACCCTGTATGGGGTTTCACATGATGAATCCCCTGCGGAGATTTGTTGGTGTTTTCCGCATCGATATGAATGCCCTGACGGGCAATGTTTTTGTTTATTTGATGCCGGAAGGCATCTGATATTGATAACCCTGGGCAAGCCGAAGTGCAGCCCGGGGCAGAGGCCGACGCCTCTACCCGTCCGAACTGCGAAGCAGTTCAACCCGCTACGGGGTTGCGGGAGAACACTGTCCTCCGTACCCCGTGTTACGCTTCGCTTACACGGGGTTATCAACATTGGATGCCTTCCGGCATCCGGCTGCAAGAGCGAAACATTCCGTGCGCGCTTTGCCCAAATCAAACGGGTTAAATTAAAATGAAAAAACCGTCCCTAATCTCCAATAGGCAGGATTCACAGTCGCTTCCCACTGTTTGTTATCCCATTCCCAGTCGATGGCGCTGAATTGGAAACTACCCAGTTCGAGGTTCAGGGCAAAATGCCGGTTGATATGGAAAGTCAAAGCGGGCACTAATTGTAATGCGGCATAGTCATACGAAATGTCGTTATTGCTGCCGATTAAAATCGGCGCCCAACCGGTACTTGTCACTATTACCGATTCTTGTGTTCCTTTGGCTTTCCCTATGCGAAAGGTCAGTTTGGGCGTGAAGTACAACCGGCTGAACAGTCGCCAATTCCTGATCGCATACAGATCGAAAGTAGTCAGATGCATCTTTGTTTCGGTAAATTCCATTCCGAGCATTTCGAGCCATTGTTGTTGATCCGGTTCGAGCCATAGTTGATCCGGGATAGGGAAATCAAATTCAGCTAAGGCGTTGATTTTCTGTTTTCGGTAATTGAATCCGAGGCCGATTTCCCAATGCTTGTCGATAACGTACCCTGCGGCAAGACTGATTTCCCACTGCCGGTTGGACGATGATACGGCTCCCAGCGAAGAAAGCCCGTTGGACGAACCGACATCGGCGTAACCGCCGTTCAACCGGATGCAGAATTTGCTGCTGTCCGGCTGTGCACATAAAACTGCCGGCAACAGGAAAAGAAAGAATGTAAAAGCTTTTGTCTTCATAGGTTTATATATTTTTATATGCTGCAAAGGTACAAAAAGGTTCCGAATTACACTCCGGCAATATTCCCCAGCCACCGCTGACTATTCTGTATATTGTTTCAAAATATCTTCAAGTTGTCCTGCATAGTAAAACGGCAAATTGATCAACCTGAATTTTTTACCGCTTTGCGTTGCAGCTTCGTCGACCGAAAACGGCTGTGACCAAACTCTTACGGCTATATCGTGCGGACATTCGTCCATAAACAAATGCAGGGAACGCAAGTGGGCATTATGCCCCGATTTTACTTCAACGGGAATAACTTTACCGTCGAACTGCAATACAAAATCAATTTCTGCGTCAGAGTTCTTTTTATTCCGCACCCAAAAATTCCGCTGACTTGAAACGCGGCTATCCAATGCAAGCAGTTCCTGCGCCACAATCTGTTCGGCAATTTTCCCCCGCCACGCACCTAAAATATCCTTTGCCCCAAACACTTCCTTTTGCACACCGGCCGCATAATTTACCAGGCCGCAATCGAGCCAAAGCAGTTTTGGCGAGCGTTTCAGGTCTTTTGAGATTGGCGCAAGCATATCGGTTGTCGGGTAGCAAATTTCCAAAACAAAGGTTTTTTCCAGTGTACGAAACGCTTCGCCCATTTCGCGCGATTTATACGAAGATCCTGCAAAACCGCCCAATACAATGCGCTCGGCGGCAAATTTCCACCCAAACTGTAAAATATAACGAATGGATTGGCTCATCGTATCGTTGCGGGCATATTTTTCAACATCATCGCGGTAGCTTGTGAGCAAACTTTCGTAAATCCTGTTTAAGCCGACAAGATTTTTGTTTGCCGCATAATCGGCAACAATTTCCGGCATACCGCCGATAAGCGTAAAAGTATTGAACAGATTCATTGTTTTAGCGTGCAATGCTTCGGGTATTTTTTGATTTAGCAATGCTTTTTCAAGGTGCGTTTCGCCGACAGCCCGCAAAAATTCGCCAAAAACACAGGGGCGAACAGCCAAATATTCTACCCGACCGACAGGAAACGAAATTTTTTTGTTCAGCATCGTTTCTAACAACGAACCCGCTGTGATTACATACAAATCAGGCAGTTTTGCTTCATAAAAATACCGCAGTCCAGTAATTGCCGTTTTTGAGTTTTGAATTTCGTCAATAAACAAAAGCGTTTTACCTTGCCTGTTTTCTTTGTTGCAAAACAGAAAGATTTCCGCCATAAGGTCGGTAATTTCCTGTTCTTTTTCAAACAAAGCCATTGCACTCGGATTTTTTTCAAAATTCAAGTACAAGTAATTCTCAAAATCTTTCGAGAAACTGTCTACAAGCGTTGTCTTGCCAACTTGACGCGAACCTCTTAATATCAACGGCTTTCGATTGCTTGTCGCAGCCCATTGTTTCAATTCCGCTATGGCATATCTTTCAAACATAGCCCTTAAAATTTTCCTGCAAAGATAATGCTCCTGTTTCAAATCGGGGGTATATTGATCGAAAAATTGTACGAAATCGGGGGCAAGTTTACCGGTATTTTGTTTCAAAACGGCAGTAAATTTCACACAATCCGGTGATATTCACCGGTTATTATCGAACCGCTTTTACCGTTACTTTACCGGCATCGGTACGCGCTTCTACCATGTACATTCCAGCTGTAAAGTCTATACTTTTATCGACCGGCAATTCATAACCATTGAATTCGGAAATATAACCGGCATGGAAAAAAACCTGTTGCCCGCTGGGGGTCTTGATCCGTATATTGATATGTTCGTGTCGTGCCGGTGAAAGATACACCGTAAATGCGCCTGTAACCGGATCAGGATGAACCGACAGTGTATACGGTTTATTTTTTGTCCCGGGTTTTACCGGTTTCATCTTCGAAAAGTCGGGGATACCGTATCCGTACAGCGAATCCGGTTGCTGGAAATGGTCGGCGGAACGTTTCACCATATCAATGATCTCCATATTGCCCTTGTCGGGACAGGCTTGCCACAGGCAAGCAATCAATCCGGCCAGCAAAGGCGTGGAGTAGGATGTGCCGTTCCCGGTACTGATGTTGCCCATTGAATTCTGGTAAGCCGTTTCCTTACCCATTGCCGTCAAATCCGGCTTGATACGCATATCGGCAGTGTGACCGGCGGAACTGAATGATGCGTACCGTCCTTTCCGGTCGACCGCACCAATGGTCAGGACGCTATCGGCATCAGCAGGTATTGAAATGCGTTTCCAGGGGGTATCTCCGTCATTGCCTGCGCTCACGCATACAATCATGCCACGGGCTGCGGCCAGGGTAGCTGCCTGCGAAGCCCTCGCCGTACGTCCGTCCAACTCGCTGTGGCAATGGTTTTGCGATATGTCGTCGAAGACTGTGTAACCCAACGAACTGGTGATCAGGTCGGCGCCAATACTGTCGGCATATTCCACGGCGGCAATCCAGTTGTCCTCTTCCACCAGGTATTCCTTGCCGACTTCTTCCGAACGCAGCAACACGTATTCGGCGTCGGGCGCCGAACCCATCATCCGTCCCGGAAGATTGGTCGAAATAATTGATAATACATTGGTTCCATGATTGTTTTTGCCCCAAATATCATTGGTGTCGGGGGTGAAATTTTTGATTTCGCGCAAGCGGCCGGTTCTGTGCAGGCTGTCAAATCCCGGCAGCTCGCCTGCTTTGTCAAATCCGCCGTCAATCACAGCTATTAACATGCCTTTTCCGCGAAAGCCACGGTTGTGAAGCGCCTGACCATTCATCATGCCCACCTGATCGGCTGCTTGCCCATAATATGCAACCGGTGCGGCATATTTTGGCTTGATTTCTTCACTGTTTTTTTTCTGGAAAAGAAATGAAAACAAGGCTTCCAGATCCGATCCCTTGTCGGATACCGTGTCTTGAACGCTTTTCTTCGGGGTAACAGGAGTGTATTTGACGAAACCTGTGTTTTCCAGTTTTTCAATATCTTCGGGCGAACACCGTACTGTTGCCGAATTGAGCCATCGCGAAGTATTCAGTACCTCAAAGCCCATTTGTTTCAGGCTATCAATATAGCAAGCGCTTACCGGCAGGTCGGCCTGTTTGACTGCAATCCCTTGCCGGGCACGACGTTGCAGTGCACGTTCCGAAAGGAAATATTGAGGCAGGCCGACAGTATATGCGTTATGGTTTTTGTCGGTAAACTCAACCCGGTAACGGTCAGGGGCTACTTGCGTCTGGGCTTGGGCCTGCCAACAGGATGCAAGCATCAAAATACCGGATACCACCCATATTGGCATTTTAATCCAATCTTTAAGACATTCAGGTATGATTGAAAATTTCGACATGTTTTGACCGGCAAAGATATATGTTTTTCCTGGTGCAGGAAAATATACTACTTTTGTGAAAATATCCTGTTGTTTTTTGGAACCGTACAGATTTTGAAAACCTGACAGGTCGCTTGTTTTTATGAAATTCCACCAACGAAGGTACAAAGCATGATTTCCTTCCCATTTGGGAGAGAGGTCATGCCCATTTTTATATGAAAGAAGTATTAGATCCTGAACATTTGACTTTTCGCGAAACAGCATTCGATCTGTTGATGCAGAAACGCATCCGGAATGTGCTGCTTTTGTGTAGCAGCTATGATGCTTTTGTGCTTGAAGAGGACGGGCGTGTGGACGAACAGATTTTTAACGAATATGTGTCGCTTCACCTGCGCAATGCGCCCAGTATTGTACAGGCGGATACGGCCGAGAAGGTTTTCGATATTTTCAAGACCAACCGTATCGACCTGGTGATTTCGATGTTGAGCATCCGTGATTATGACCCGTTCAGCCTCACCAAGAAGATCAAGCTCCGGTATCCGCACGTTCCTATAGTGATGTTGACGCCATTTTCGCGAGAAGTGTCGTTGCGTTTGCGTCATGAGGATCTTAGCGCTATCGACTCCGTGTTTTGCTGGTTGGGTAATGGCGATCTGCTGGTAGCCATCGTCAAACTGATAGAGGACAGGATGAATGCTCCGCACGACATTGAGGAAATCGGCGTGCAGTGTATCCTGCTGGTGGAGGATTCGGTGCGGTACACATCGTCGTACCTGCCGGTGTTGTACAAGCTGATCCTGAAACAGTCGCGCCAGGTCATGCGCGAAGCATTGAACGAGCATCAGAAAATGTTGCGTATGCGCGGCCGTCCGAAGATATTGCATGCATCGACATACAATGAAGCCGTGGAATTGTACCACCGGTATAAGAACAACCTGCTGGGAGTGATTTCGGATGTGACCTTTAAGAAGGAAGGTGCGCCCGATACCAAGGTAAACGCCGGCTTTGATCTTTGCCGGTTGATTCGCACCGAGGATCCCAATATGCCGATACTGCTGCAGTCGTCGGATATGGAAAATGCCCGCTATGCCAATGAATTGCAGGTGGGATTCATCCATAAATACGCTAAAAACCTGTCGAGCGAGTTGAGCGCTTACATCAATGAGCATTTCGGTTTTGGCGATTTCATTTTCTGCAACCTCAACACGCGTGAGGAAATAGCACGTGCCACCGACCTGAAAAGTCTCCGCGAGCAACTATGGAATGTGCCCGACGATGTGGTGATCTATCACAGTTCGCGTAATCATATTTCCAAATGGTTCAATGCGAGGGGATTGTTTTCGATAGCACGTGTTTTCAAGGCATTAAGATTTGAAGATTTCAGCGATGTGCAAGCCGCCCGCAAGTACATGGATAAGGCGATGAGCATCTATATGGTAGATAACGGACGCGGCATTATCACGCAATTCGACAAGGAAAACTTCAATGAGTTTATGTCGTTTGCACGGATCGGTCACGGCGCTATTGGAGGAAAGGCGCGTGGACTGGCTTTTATGGACACGGTAATCAAGAAAGAAAAGATTTATAACAAATATCCGGGCATCGTCATCGATATTCCGCGGACAGTGGTGATTGGCGCGGATATTTTCGAAGAATTCATCGAAAGCAACCATCTTTACCCAATTGCTATCTCGGATGCACCGGATAAGGATATTTTGCAAGCGTTCCTCGCAGCCCGTCTTCCCGCCCGGTTGAAGGAAGACCTGGCTGCCTTTGCCTCGATTGTAAAAACACCGATTGCCGCCCGATCGTCGAGTAAACTGGAGGATTCGCACTATCAGCCATTTGCGGGGATTTATTCCACTTACATGCTGCCCAACGCTTCCGATCCTGCTGTGGCCGTGAAGAATATCGTGCGTGCTGTCAAAGCCATTTATGCGTCGGTGTTTTACAGCAGCAGTAAATCGTACATTGCAGCTACTTCCAATATCATCGATGAAGAAAAAATGTCGGTAGTGTTGCAGGAACTATGCGGCACACGGTACGGAAACCGCTTTTACCCGACGATTTCGGGTGTGGCTCGTTCGGTCAACTTCTATCCGATTGCTCCCGAAACCATCGAAGACGGCGTAGCCAACATAGCCCTCGGGTTAGGCAAATACGTGGTGGAAGGCGGCGCAGGTATCCGGTTTTCGCCCCAATACCCTGACCGCGTGTTGCAGCTATCTACGCTCAGGATGGCCTTGAACGAAACACAAAAGTATTTTTATGCACTTGACCTGACCAACGAGGATTTTACGCCGGATGTGGATGAATGTTCCAATATCATCAAGTTGCCTGTTTCCGCTGCCGAACGCGACAAAACCACCCGTTTTGTGGCATCAACCTATGATGACAACAGCGGTATGATCCGCGATGGTATCATTCATGAAGGAAAACGGATTATCACTTTCTCCAAAGTACTTCAACACAAAAGTTTTCCGCTTGCCAATATCCTGAACGACCTGTTGAAAATAGGGCAGCGTGAAATGAACACGCCCGTGGAAATAGAGTTTGCCGTTAATTTAGATGTGCCACCCGGAAATCCCCGGACTTTTGATTTTTTGCAGATCCGTCCTGTTGTCAGCGAGCAGCGGAGCAGTATTCATGTGGATAATATCCCGAAGGAGGACATCCTGGTTCGCTCCGAATGGGCTTTGGGCAACGGCGAAATCAACCATATATACGATGTGGTATATGTGAAAACGGCGGAATTCAATCCTGTGAATAACCCTGACATAGCGCTCAGTGTTGAAAAGATCAATGCCGGGATGGCGGCCGGTAAACGTAACTATATTCTTTGTGGTCCGGGCCGGTGGGGTTCAAGCGATCCCTGGCTGGGTATTCCTGTCAAATGGCAGCAAATATCCGAGGCGCGGCTCATCGTGGAGTCCGGTTTACACAATTACCGCATTGATGCGAGCCAGGGTACGCATTTCTTCCAGAACCTGACATCGTTCCATATCGGTTATTTCACCATTAATACGTACCTCAAGGATGGCGGCGTGTTCGACGCCGATTTTTTTGATGCGCTCCCTGCGATATACGAGGATAAGTACATCCGGCATGTACGCTGTGCAACTCCGTTACAAATACTGATCGATGGGAAGCACATGAAAGGCGTGGTGCTGAAGCCGAAATAGTTCTTCTTTAAAAACGTTTGCAGTTTGGCAAAAATGATTATTTTTGCACCCGGAGAAATAAAATGGCGAGGTAGCTCAGCCGGTTAGAGCGCATGATTCATAATCATGAGGTCCCGAGTTCAATCCTCGGTCTCGCTACTTGGAACATAGGGATTTGCGATAGGAAGTCTCTGTTTTTTATTTACGCACAGACTTGAGGATTAATGGGAAAAGTTCGAGATTGAAGGCGAATATATCAGCCGTCAGGACTTGATGTCGTCAATCAGAAATCAATAAAGTAATATCATTGTATTTGACGCGGGGAACGTCTCCCCGCGCTGGGGGAATATATCCCCATGTTGGGGGAACACTTCCCCGCGTTGGGGGAATACTTCCCCGTGTTGGGGGAACGTCTCCCCATGTTGGGGGAACACTTCCCCATGTTGGGGGAACACTTCCCCGTGTTGGGGGAACACTTCCCCGTGTTGGGGGAACGCTTCCCCTTGTTGGGGGAACACTTCCCCTTGTTGGGGGAACGCTTCCCCTTGTTGGGGGAACACTTCCCCTTGTTGGGGGAACACTTCCCCTTGTTGGGGGAACACTTCCCCTTGTTGGGGGAACGTCTCCCCTTGTTGGGGGAACGTCTCCCC
>JAISDP010000302.1 GCA_031264715.1 Bacteroidales bacterium | reverse complement strand
AGAGTTTGATATACCCGATGGAGCGGACAGCGGCCTGCTCAAAGACGAAGAAATTGTATTGTATTATGGGGAAAACGGAAAGCTCAAACATCGTAGCCGCCGGATCGTTTATTGGGATGCCGAAAAGGAACGGCTGTTCGAGTTTATAACCAATAACTTTGACCTGCCTGCCGAAAAAGTAGCATTGATATACAGGAAACGCTGGCAGATAGAGTTGCTATTTAAGCAATTGAAGCAGAATTTTCCACTGAAATACTTTCTGGGAGACAATCAGAATGCCATAGAGATACAGATTTGGGTATCCATGCTTGCTAATTTACTTATCGCCCTTGTCAGGAGCAAAGTAAAAAAGCCATGGCCTTTTCAAATATGGTATCCCTAATCCGACAGCAACTGATGAGCTATATCAATATCTACAGCATCTACAGCTTTCTGGAAGACCCCCGAGGGTGCCTGGCGAACCATAATAAACAAACAAAAAACGAAATATCAAAAATTCTCTATTCTCCGAAATGCAGGGGGCTTACTTTTGAAATTCAAAAAACAAATACTGATTTGCAGGCAGATAAAAACAAGTATCGCATTTTTTTGATTGTAGCGGACAACAATGTAATAATTTATAATTTTTGTCCGTTTAATGGCTTACTCAGCGGCACATGCCAAGCGAAAGCCTATGTATTTCTATAATCAGGATCGGCTGGTTCATTAAAAATAATCAAAGTGAGGGCCGCTTTTTTCGTATCCGAATTATGATTATTTTTGTGCGTGAAAAATTTGAAAGATCCGAAATTTGTCCGCATAGGATTGGTGCAGACCGTATCAAGTGGCGATCCCGACCGTAATGCAGCTATTGCCGAAGAGCAAATACGGCAGGCTGCGAAACGAGGGGCTCACATTGTTTGTTTGCAGGAATTGTTCCGCTCCCTGTATTTCTGCGGTACGGAGGATCCTCGCCATTTCCGGTTAGCTGAGTCTGTTCCTGGACCTGCCACCAATCGTCTGCAGGATTTAGCTGTCGAATTGGGCGTAGTAATCATTGCCTCGCTTTTCGAGGAACGTACGCCGGGTCTGTATCACAACACGGCTGCCGTTATTGATGCCGACGGCGCTTATCTGGGGAAATACCGCAAAAATCATATCCCCGACGATCCCGGTTTCTACGAAAAGTATTACTTCACTCCCGGAGATACCGGTTACCGGGTATTCGAAACCCACTATGCGCGCATAGGAGTGCTCGTCTGCTGGGATCAATGGTATCCCGAGGCTGCACGCATCACAGCATTAATGGGCGCTGATATATTGTTTTACCCCACGGCTATCGGCTGGGATACCACCGAAACTTCCATTGAAGTAAACAGGGAGCAATATGAAGCATGGCAGACTATCCAGCGGAGCCATGCCATTGCCAACGGCGTACATGTGGTGGCGGTGAACCGTACCGGTATCGAAGCAGGTACGCGGTTTTGGGGTGGATCGTTTGTAGTCAACCCTTTCGGTACGATACTTTACCAGGCGCCGCACGATGTATCCGAAACGCATGTGGTGGAGGTTGATCTTGATCTTAACAGAAAATACCGGGAAGTATGGCCATTCCTGCGCGACCGCCGTATCGACACCTATCAGCCAATTGTGAACCGTTTCATCGATCAATAAACGTTGTAGAGACGGTGCGTGCCATCTCTACGGATATTAAAAAAATTTAACCTATCATGCAAGAGACATTAGACGAAAGGATTCCGCTTAGCGAAACCGAATTGACCAAAAGTGACTTTGTGAGCGACCAGATGGTAAAATGGTGCCCGGGATGCGGCAATCATGCCATATTGAATGCTGTAACGCAGGTTTTCCCTAAGTTGGGCTATCGGAAGGAAAATTATGTAGTAGTATCGGGTATCGGTTGCTCGTCGCGGTTCCCTTACTATGTGGATACGTACGGTTTTCACGGGATACACGGCCGTGCCGCCGCCATTGCTACCGGCATGAAAATAGCGAATCCATCGCTCAGCGTATGGGTCAATACTGGCGACGGCGATTCGATGGCTATTGGCGGCAACCATTTCATACATGCCGTCCGCCGCAATGTCGATATGACCCTGTTGCTGTTCAACAACCAGATATACGGCCTCACCAAGGGACAGTTTTCACCTACTACCCCGATGGGCGTTATCACCAAGACATCGCCTTACGGGACGCTTGAAGAGCCTTTCAAGCCTGCTGAACTTGTGCTGGGTGCGCAGGGGACATTTTTTGCGCGGATAGCCGACACCAGTCCCAAGGTTATGACCGAAATATTGGAAAAAGCCGCGTTACATCAAGGTACTGCGGTGGTGGAAGTTCTCCAGAATTGCGTCATCTTTGCCGATAAGACACACGGAATGGTGACCGGCAAAGAGTATCGCGACGAGAACCAGGTGTATTTGAAACATGGCGAACCTGTCCTTTTCGGGAAGGACAAAACGAAAGGCATCCGGTTGAACCGTTGCAAGCTGGAAGTGGCAGAACTGGGGAAGGATGACACTGGCATCGACAGCATCCTGGTACACGATCAATACGAACAGGATCCGACCATACAGATGTTGTTGGCCAAGATGGCGCCGCCCGCTTTCCCCATGGCCATCGGAGTGATTCGCTCAGCTAAAGCGGAAACATTCGATCGTTTGGTGGAAGAGCAGATCAATGCACAAAAAGCCCGGTCATCCATCCGTTGCGTGGATGACCTGCTCAACAGCGGTGATGTATTCGAGATCAAGTAATCACAAACTTGCCAATGATGAAAAAATCGTGGCGGCAACTTCGCATCCTGACAGGTTGGGTACCTAAGCTCATATCAACGACCTGACAAAGTGCGATTATTCATCATGAGTATCTTTTTCACCCTTTGTGGTGTGGTTTCTTCGACGGCGCAAACAGTTGTGTCGATGGAGAAAGAGGGGATACCTGTCGCTTATAAGGTAGAGAAGGGCGACACGGTGTATTACGTGCGCTTGCGCGAAGTGGTGGTACATGCACCCCGCAAGTTCAAAAGCAAAGCCGAAGAACGACAATACTGGAAATTAGTATACAATGTCAAAAAGGTATACCCGTATGCCAAATTAGCCGGTAGAAAGCTGCACGAACTGAATGAACACTATCTGGAACTCGATTCGGAGAAAGAACGGAAGGCATATGGCAAGCAGGCGGAAGAAAGCCTGAAAGCCGAGTTCGAGGGCGAACTGCGAAAGCTCACCATATCGCAGGGACGGATATTACTGCGGTTGGTCGATCGCGAAACCGGCAATACCACTTTCGAAATACTGAAGGATTTCAGAGGTTCGCTGTCAGCTGTTTTTTGGCAGACTGTAGCCAAAATTTTCGGTTCAAACCTCAAAACGCGATACGATCCGTCATCGGGCGAAGATAAAATCATCGAACAGATCATCGCGCAAATCGATGAAGGATCAATATAGCTTCGAGTTTCGGTTTCCTATTCCGTTTTCAAGCTCTTTACCGGGTTGGCGGTTGCCACTTTCCATGTTTGATAGCCGGTGGTGAGCAGGGTAACCGCTAATGCTATGAAGCCAACCAGCAGAAATACCCAGGCGCTCAGCGAGGTCTTGATTACAAAGCCGCTCAG
>JAISDP010000212.1 GCA_031264715.1 Bacteroidales bacterium | reverse complement strand
AGAACAGTTAAAGCCGATGATTGAACCATATATGACCATTGAAAAATACAAAAAGATTGGGGAGCAAATTAACCGTTCGTGGAAAAGCGTTAAGGAAGAAATACGGAAACTTAAAAAAGTTGAACAGGCAAAAGAAATTAAATAATGAATAAATTTTAAATAAAAGAAAATGGAACATTATAAAATAGAAATAGAGGGTGATGATACGCTCCGGGGTATCAATAATGCGTTAACAATCGCAAAGAGCCTAAATATCGATTCTCTTCCAATTAGTATAGTATCTAATTATAGAGACAGGGTTGAGGATGAAGTGTATACTAAAGTGTGGGTGCATAAGGATTCTAATTTTTTAGATATTGAAAGTATAGCCAGGTTGGAATATGATATTGCTATGATTAGAAGGGAAAAAAATAAGTTGGAAGAAGAGCTGAAAAACCTGAAGAAATCAAACCTGAAGAAAAAAATGATGGAATGATGATGAAAAAGCCTTGCAGAAATGCGAGGCTTTTTTATATTTGCAGTTGTTTTTAACCATCATCACATCATGAAGAAAGTAATAAAGATAATAGGAATCATTGTGGCTTCCTTTGTTGCCCTTATCATCGGCCTGGTAGTTTTGAGTATCATAACTTTCAATTCTTTCCCGGAATATAAGGTTCGGAGCGAAGAATATTTCGAGGCTAATGCCAAAGCGCATGTCAGTATCGACTTGGACAGGAAGGCGCCGGAGGCCGAATTATTGCAGATCGCTAAATTTTTTCGAGACAAATATAAAGACAGCCGTAGCGTATGGATATGGTATTATGTGCCCGGGAGCGAAGAGTGTTATGCGACATCACATTACCGACCGGATAAAGGATTCGAAGGGATTGTTTTTCTCTCTCAAACACCTTCTTTGTCGGATTCGGAAGTTGAACCGGCGAATATCGAACCGGTGAATATCAGTAAGTGGAATTATCGTGAAGAAACCAATTTGATGGATGACAGCAAGATTTATTTTGCATTTTTAACGGCAAATAATGAGTTAAGTTTTGCATTTCCTTATAATGGAGGCACCATAACCAATATTACGCTACGTTATAAAGAATCAGAAAATAATGTTATGCTGAAAATTTCCAAAGGACAATTTCATGCTGAGTCCATCAGAGTGAGATTTGATGACAAGCCGGTGAAAACATTCGGTTGCTCGAAGCCGTCAGATCATAGCACTACCACATTGTTTATCAATAATGCCAAAGATTTCATTAAGGAGTTGAAAAATTCAAAATCTGCCATCATAGAAAGTGAGTTCTTTCAAGAGGGAATCAGACAATTGATGTTTACAACCGAAGGATTGGAATGGAATCATTAGAAAATTTTCCCGGCTTTTCCGTCACATTACATACAACGGATCGGTATCTGCCACCCTTTCCGGAATTGGTTCCCTGCTAATGGCAACATCCGGGAAAGCGCCCTCATCGTATACTGTTTGTGCGGAATAGTCGGTAGCCACGCACTCGAAGGAAATGCGGTAAAGATTCCCGGCGTTTCCTGTTTCTTCCGGCGCCACATCCACGCGGCGCATCGCGGAGAAATGCTGTCCGCTTCGCCCGTGGAAAAGCGCGTGCAGGCGGGTGAGCGTTTTCAGGAACTCCAAAGTGTCCCCGCAGTTTGCGCTGCCCCGGTAAGTGTCGGCAAAGGTTTCAAAAAACAGGTAGAAATCTATTTGCAGGTTACATTGCTGCACCAGCGTGCCGGCATCTTCGACGCCGGTGACATGAAATGCGATGAACACAGCCGGAGCCGGGAACGGCAATTCCTCTTCGAGCCAGGCGACCTGCTCGTGCCACAGGTCGCACCAGAGGATTTCGGAAAGATTGGCCGCGATGCGGGCGGCGATTTCGTTATACAAATCAGGAAACATAAGATAAATTAATTATGAATTATGAATTATTTTGGAAGATGCGTACTGTTTCATCGGCAAATATGCGGTTTAACTGCGCCATCAGCGTTTTGCTTTCGCCCATGAACCGGCGTTTGGGAATAACAATGACAGAGCCGACTTTCTTCAATGCCATCCTTTTGCACCATTCCGCACGGGCGTTGCCGGAAACCGCCTTTTTGCCTTTCCCTTTTGTTTTTCCTCCGCCCCAGCGGTAATACTGCGACCAGAAATAACGTTTCATGGCGGGCGTTACGATAATTTTCCCGCCATTGTTATGGATATCGGAATAGTCGGTATCCGAGGTGAACACGATGCGCCTGTCCGTGTTGGATGAAACATGTATCGACCGCATCAGGATGCCTTTTTTGTACAGGGTGCGTTTGCCTGTCAGCGGCCCCCTGGAGGCCGGCCACGGGTCGAGGCTGCCATCGGTAAAACCGCCTTTGAGGAAACTGTCCTTAAAGAATTTTACAGATTCTGCAGCCGCCCGCACACGGATGATACGCTTCAGTTGCTTGCCCATCTGTAAAAAATTCGGTACTGGTGTTGGCTGGCTCATTTTTTTGATTTTTATTTTGGATGATTGAATTTTGATTATCTTTGTGCGGGCGCAGGTACGTCCCAAGCCCTCCCTGAAAGGCTGATAACCACCGGTTGTCAGCCTTTCAGTTTTTCCAGCATATCTTTATGTTTCCCTGAAAGCACATCGTCTTTTTTGATTTTTACCGAACGTTCGCCCCGTATCACATAAAATTCATCAATTACCGGCTGCTGGTTTACGGCTCTGTGGGGATGGTATACCCTGCTTAAATTTTGGGCTGTTGCTTCCGCATCAAAGGTTTGGCAGTCGAGGCGAAATACGGTTACCGTACATCCCTGTTTTTTAGATGTTTTAAAACCGCTGTCGAACCCATTCACCCCTGTTATTCTTTTCAGGTCGGCGGTTTTCCCGTTAATGTAAAATTCGGGGTTTCTGACAGGTTCTCTGCCGGCTTCTATATGTGGCCGTATTTTCACCTTCACGGCATGATTTTTGGCCAATGTTCGGGCTGCCTGAAGATTGTCGGGCAAATCCCTTTCGTCGGCGAAATGGTTCACCCACACCTGGGCGCCGTCGACCTTCCGGTAAGGCGCATACAGCTTGGTCAGTTCCGTCTGGCTTTTCACCCGCGCCAGTTCCTTTTTGGGCATCTGGAAATACGGATGCAGTACGGTAAAGGCTTCGCCGGTGATGCCGGGATTGTTGGCAAAGACAGGATTGACGGGAATATCGGGCATGGCGGTTTCCGGTTCTGCGGTTTGTTCCTCCCAGCAGCGGCAACCCCAGTCGAACGGCGGCGGGATGCGTTTGGGATCGTCTACCCGACGGACAACGCCGTTAAGTACAGCATGTGTTTCCCTTACATTTTCATCTTCCATCGTACGTACTTTCAGCCGCGGGTAAATATCCTTTTCGGCTTCGAACCTTTGCTGGTCGCGTGCGGCATGTGCATTGGCAAGCGTGGCGCCGTACTCGGTTTCCAGATACGCCTCATTGTATTTTTCACTGACAAGTTTTACATCCCTGCGGAACTCATGGTAAGGGCGTACCTTGCCGTCGCCGTCCAGCAACATGCCGTTGATTTCCTCCAGCTGCCGGTATGTTTTAGCTCCGGAGAACCAGAACAGGCTGTTGCGCAGTTGCTGCTGTATGGAAACCTGACCTTTGGGCGCGTCATACTCAAAGAACCCGTCGCCCCAACCCTGCGCCGCCCCGTCAGAAAGGCGTCCGTATGTTTTTAATACCGTTTCGGAGTTCAAGTCGGCAGGTTTTAATTTGCCTTCGTGGAGCAGGCGGGCGATTTCATCAATGGTATCATCCCATGCGGATGCGGCTGGATAATCAAGCCTTACGGAACTTTCAGGCTTTTTTTTTTCGCCGGCGTCCGGTTCCGGTTTTGCGCTTTGTCCCAGCATGCTTTTTATTTTGACCACCGGCAAACCCGTTATCCTTTTGATTTCCTCGATGTCAAACTCATAGTATGCCGAAAAATCGCCAATGGCGTCAATAAATTCCTTCAGGGACAGGGTTTCAGATTCGTCCCATTCGAGGGTCAGTTTATCGAGCGGGGCATAAACCGGGCTTAACTTCACCAGCCGGGGTTTCACCTCCTCGTTAAAATAAAATTTGAATACCAGTTTGTCTACCCCGTTGCGAAGCTTCAGCAGCCGTTCCTGCACCTCTGCGGAACCCACAAAGCTTTTCTCGTCGCTGAGTCCGGTACCGCCAAGTATCCGTTTACTGATCTGGGCGTCGGCGATCTGTATGAGGCTTTCAAAGGTATTGTGGGCGTCCAGTTGATAATTGTTCGGCACTACGATGGATTCCTTTCCCTGCAACACCAGAAACTGGTTTTGCCTGAAATTGGAGAGCATTTCAAAAAGTTCGTCGCGGCGACCGGTGTCCAGCCGCTCGGTAACGGCAAAGACGGGCGGTACGCCGAACTTGTCGATGTATCCCATCCACGAGCCTAACCCCAGCTTTTTAGCCATCACGACGATGGCCAGTTGACTGAACAGGCCGAGATTCCAGTCGCTACCCACCTGGAAATAGTAATCTTTCAGGAGCCCATCCCTGTAGCTAATGCCGCTTTCGTCGGATTCCTCCTTAATAACCACGCCTTTATGCGGAAGGAAATTACTTTGCGGAATTTCCGCAACCTCCTTCAATTCCATCCTTTCGTTCAGTTCCAGCATCTCTATCAGTTTGGTTCCCTCAAAGGTATGGAGGCAAACCAGCCGCACCAGTTCGATAAACCACGGCTTTTCCAGCAGCCGGTGCACCTCTGCATCTTCGTTTCCGGAGGCGTCCACCAGTTTAAAGGGGGCGCACTGAACATGCAGTATCCGGTTGTCAATGCAACTGCCCAGATGCAAATCCATCATCATGTTTTGGTAGAAGCGCATCAGGTCGCCGCGACGCGGATTTTCGGGATCGGTGGCCGACATGACGGCGCGGGTATAGTCCTTAATCTCTTTGGCGTGAAGGTCGACCGCCTGTTTCGTATAATCGGCTTTCCGCGGCGATGAGGAACGTTTGTAGTATTCCGCATAAACCCTGTTGTTTCCCGCAAAGCGGAAAAAAGCATCGATGATAAAGTTTTTCAAATTCATTTTAAAAACCCGGTTAAATGAAAAAATCTCTGTTGGTATTGTTTCCGTAC
This sequence comes from Bacteroidales bacterium, assembly GCA_031264715.1. Taxonomy (GTDB): domain Bacteria; phylum Bacteroidota; class Bacteroidia; order Bacteroidales; family UBA4181; genus JAIRLS01. Next base: position 7,748 of record JAISDP010000212.1, on the reverse strand, counting down.
ATCAGGCTGGCTGTTGTACCGTCGGCTCCGGTTATTTCCGGCATCCCGTCCAGTTGTTGGCTGCCTGACCGGATATGCTCCAGTATCGCAACCGCCTCCCTGTATATGTCGGGAAAATCCCCTGGCACTTTTCTTGCGGCATTGCGCCGGACGGCCCAGTACGCCACAATCATGCCGATGGCCTGCGCCAGCAGGCCGTGACGCCTGACGGGATCGCCAAAGATAATATCGCAGTCGTACCGTCCGCTTATGTAGGAAATGGCGAAATCAATGGCTTTTGCCTCGATGCTGTCCAGCAACGCCCCGTTCAACTGGACGCTTTCGTCCAGCAGGCGTTCCTGTATAATTTCAATCAGGTCATCCCTGTTAATATATCTCATCGTTACGGAAGATTAAATATCTGTTTTATCTTGCCCGCCACCCACGATTTTGTGTCCTTATCCTTTTGGGGCGGGGCGTTATACTGTTCCAGCGATTCAATAGCCTGCTGATCGGCATCCGGACTGTCGTCGTGTTCGGAACTGCCCGGCTCGATGCCGGTCAGTTGCCGTATACCCATCTGGCTGTCGTGGCTCGACTTGAGCGCCTCGCTGTAATAGATGCGCCCGTTCTGGTAATACGGCTGCATGCTGACCAGCCGCATGAGTTTTTTGATGTGCGGGGTTTCCCTTTTGACCAGATTCAGCGACAGGCCATGCTCCGTTTCAGCTTCGTAAACAGTCCGGTTCACCTCGTCGTTCCAGAACTGCGCTTCGTACTGCCAGTATATTTTTACTTCGTGCATATACATCCGCTGCCGGTCGCACATCCAGTCGACGGCGCGCCGCATTTTGCTTTGCCGGACGTAGCAGTCGATAAGCCAGTAGTTACGGTTGTACAGGCCCCAGATGCGGACGGCGTTGTAGTCGGCTGTACTGTTTTCGGAGTAGGCGATATCCCAATGGGCAATAATCATGGTAAACCCGGACAGCGGCGGCAACGGCGCCCACTGTATCTGCCCTTCCGAGAATATTTTTCCTTCCGGTATGGCCTTGTGGTTGTATTCGGCATGGGCGGCGATAATCCCCATATCGCTTTCCTGTTCGCGGTAAAAGTCGGCCGTATATGCCGCCTTCCATGCAGGTTCGCAAGTCGCCTCATCGTATGCGGCGACAGTATGAAACAGCCATTTAGGGTGCCGTTCTTTCAGTAGCGTCTGCACCATGCGCGAAGCAAAACGGTTGTTGGAGCCGATCAGACGCCGGAACATCCCCGTCATGGTCGGTATTACGTCCCGTTCGATCCATTTCACGTAATCATCCTGAATTTTCTGATTCTTAATGGACTGGGGCGTTTCCAGGTCATCAACTACCCACAGGTCGGGACGGTAGCGGCCCTTGCGCAGTCCGCGTACTTTTTGCCGCACTCCGAACGCTTTGGCAATAAAGCCGCTTTGCGTGGTAAAATTACCCTTTTCCCAGTACCCTTCGGTTTTCTGTTCCCCGAAGTAGTGCGTCAGTATGGGGTTGGCTTCAAATTCGGCGCGCAGGTCGTCCAGAAGGTCGCATGCACGGTCGGAGGTGTCCGAAACCAGGCACATGTATTTTGTTTCGCCATTAATCCACAGCCATACAGGGATAATAATGTCCGCCCATACGGATTTGGCCAGCCCGCGTCCCCATTCGGCATAACCCTTAAAAATGGGATTCGACTTGACCCGTCGTGCAAACTCTATCTGGAAATCCGCGCTTTCGCACGTACACAGATGCGGGAACATCTTAACGGCCAGATAGCCCGGATCGCGTTTCATGCGTTCGACAACCTTCCGCTTTTCGGCTTCGGTTTCAAACGGATCGACATCCGCACCGAGCGAGCGCGCCAGTTCGATCTGCGCCAGGTATCTGTCTACCGCTTTCCTGTCCCCGCTCTTCATCCCAGCCTTTTAGACGTTTCGCAGACATGCAGTTCCTGAAAGTCAAGCGTCTGATGATACATCTCAAGGCTGTATGCCTTCATGTGCCGGAAAATATCATCCATCACCTCCAGGTACTGGCTCAGGGAAATACGGCTTTCGGTTTTTAAGTCTGCCAGCAGCCTGTTCCACTTGCTGACCTCATCGCCCAGCCCCTTGGACAGAACGCGCAGTTCCTTTTCTTTGCCGGCATCCCCCGCCTGCTCCGCCTCCGAAATTTTTTTAAGCAGTTCCAGTTGCTGGCCGCTCAGATGGTCTATAATGGAGTGTATGTTGTCGGAACGGCTGGCGGTTGAATTAATGCGCGCGCTCCGTTCTTCTTTCCAGTTCCCGTCGCGTACCCAATTGTTAAGCGTTACCGTGGAAACGCCCAGGAACGCTGCTATTTCCTTCTGCGACTTTCCCTTCAGGAAAAAATCCTTTGCTTTCGCCTTTAACGAAGTATAATTCGGAATCTTTCTGGCCATACTGTTTTTTTACAAAAGTGAAGGATATAACTGTCCCCGGCAAAAATTTTAGCAAGGGTTGCCATAAATATGGTAAGGGTTGCCAAGTTTCTTGACAGAAAAATTTTTACCCGCCATATTTGCCGCTCAAAAAATCATCCGGGATAATGGGTCAAAAATTTCAAATATCGGCCATCAGGCAGGGAGCCGCGGCACAGGTTCGGATTATCGGCGAAATAGGCTGGGATACGGACTCTGAAACCTTTCGCGTTCAGTGTGATGAACTGATTGCGCAGGGCGTCCGGGATGTTGCCGTTTACATTAATACGCCCGGAGGGAGTTGCTTTGATGCCGCCGAGATAGTCCATATCCTTTCCCGCTTTGCGGGAACCGTTACCGGCGAGGGAGGCGCATTAGTCGCCAGCGCAGGCACTTACATCGCGGCGCACTGCAAAACATTCTCCATGCCTGCCAACGGACAGTTCATGGTACACAAGCCAAGTGGCGGTACCCGCGGCAAGGCGGATGATATTGCCGCATACCTGAAGCTGATGCAGGATATTGAAACGGAATATTTCAAAACATATAACGGACTGGTGAAGGACAAGGCCGGCTTTGCAGCAAAGTGGCAGGCGGGGGATTACTGGATGACTGCCGAGGAAGCCAGGGAAGCCGGCTTTATCACCGACGTAAAGGAAAAGGTGCAGATTGACCGGCAGACGGCAATGATGATTGCCGCCTGCGGCTGCCCGTCTGCGCCGGTAATTACAAATAATTTTAATAACCAGATGGACATAAAGAAAACCGCGATTGCACTCGGCATGGATGAGAATGCCTCCGAGGAACAGGTGTCGGCCCGGCTTGCCGAAAACAGGCGCAAAGCCGACGAACTGGAGGCCTTAAAGGCCGAAAACGAAGCCCGCGAAAAGCGGGAAAGGGAAGCAAAGATAAAGGCCGCGCTCGACAAGGCGCAGCAGGAAAAACGCATTAATGCCGAAACGCGCCCGAAGTGGGAAAAACTGCTGAATGAGCATTTTGAACCGGCCATTGATGCACTGGAATCGGTTCCGGCGGTTGTACCGCTGAGCAAACAGATCGGCAAGACGGCTACTGCCGGCGACAGGACAACCTGTGAAGGAAAAACCTTCGAGGAATTGCAGGAAAGCGATCCGGACTCGCTTGCCAGACTGGAGGAAAACGATCCCGAAGCGTTCGGGGAGTTGTTCGCCGACTGGAAAAAGCGCAATAAAATAAGTTAATTATTAAATTCAAAAACAGTATCAAATGCCTACCACAACATCAGGACAATGGCTGAACCAGTTCGTTGCGCCCCAGTTGCTCAAGGAGCTTAAGGATTATAAGGACGTTGTTATTGCCATATTGAGAGGCGCGCCCACGGCGGCCATCACCGCCGACGGTATCCGGTGGAACAAACTCCTTAACAACGTTGAGTTCCGCGTGAACAACACTGCCGATTTTACCGCCGCCAAAATGACCGGCGAAAAACTGTTCGTAGAATGGGAAAAGTACGACACCACGCCTACCGAAGTGGACGACGCCGAAATACGTTACCTTGCCTACGACAAACGCGCAGAGGTGCGTGTCCGCCACATGGAAAGGATGAAGGAGGGACTGGTAAAACATGCCCTTCACAGGCTGTGTCCCGACGACGCAGCCAGTGACAGGATGCCCGTGATGAAAACTACGGGCGATGTGACCAGCGGACGTAAGCGCGCCACATTCAGAGATTTGGCGGAATTTCTTGCCAAAGTAAAAGCCATCGGCGACCTCGATCCGGCGCAACTGTACATGGCTCTTTGCCCGGAACACGTCACGGACTTTATTCTCGACCGCGACGCTGCCGCCTATTTTGCCAGCAAGGAAGTGTTTTTCGATCCGAAGAGCGGCAACCTGCGCAGCTTTATGGGTTTCAAATTTATTGAACCGATGGTTGCCAACGCCTTTGATTCCTCGATGAATAAGAAGGCCAAAGGAGCAGCGATGAGTACGGGCGACCGGTATGCCTCTACCCTGATTTATGCGCCCAATACGGTGTACCACATCGAGGGCGTCAAGGTGCTGTACAGTCCTGAAATACAGGACACCAAAAGCGCAAACCCGAAATCGGTATTCCGTCTGCAGGCATACGGCCTGATTGACCGGATTGAAGACTACGGTATGGGTGCGCTGGTTTCCGACAACGAAGATGAAAATTAAAATTTATTTCCCAGTATTTTGAAGATGAAAACGAAGGAAGAAATGAAAAGGACAGCCGCTGATATTTTTAAGCGGTATCCAAAAGAGGACAGGGTATTTATAACCGGCGACGGACAGGCGTTTTTCAGCGAGGCCGATGCCGGCAACCATGCACGGCGCAACCGTACCGGAAAGGAATTGACCGTATCGAAATTTTTACGCGTCGACAGTACCCCGGCAGTGAAGGATTTGGCGGCGGCAATTGCTTCGGCGGCCACCACTGAGGAAGTGGAAGAAGTCCTTATTGAGGAGGAGGCTTACGGCAACCGTAAAGGCGTGCTTGAGGCTGCCCGGAAAAAGATGGACGAACTGACCAAAACCGGAGCGGAATGAGTTTCCAGGGAGTACAGACCAATAAAGCGCAGGGCGGCCTGATCAGGGGCGGAGGCACGGACAGGGTGGCCGCCTTTGTGTCCGGATGCGGCGAAACCGACAAACTGTCGCATTTCACCCCTTACGAGCTGCTTCAGATTGAAGACGCCGAAGCGCTGGGCATAGATGCGGCCTGTGATGCAGCCGGCGAAACGCTGACGCACTACCATCTGTCTGAAACATTCAGGCTGTCGCCCGAAACGCGGATATTTTTAATTGCCGTTCCGGTGGCGACCAAAGTAAGCGATTTGAAAACCCTGCCGGCTTTCGTGGCCGCCTTGCGTTCGATTGACGGCATCAATACGATTGCCGCTGCCGGGTTGACAGCCGACGCGGACATCACTGCCGCCATAGCCGGGGCGCAGATATTAGCCGACAACTTTGCCGGCGAGCATATCTACATCGATTCCCTGCTGATCGAAGGCCATGGCGGGTACCTGGCCGGGACCATCGCAACGATGCCCGACCTGCGGCAGATCGACAGCCCCAATGTGTCGGTGATCATTGCACAGGACCCGGGGAAAGCGGCCGAACTTCCGGCATACGCCGGTCATGGCGCCGTGGGCAGCGCGTTGGGTATGCTGATGGTTCGCGCCGCACACGAGAACCTCGGCAGTGTAGATATCGAAAAGAAGCCCCGTAGCCGGATGATTGAGGATAACTATCCGCTGACGGATGCCAGGCTGGGATTGTGGGTAAATGCCGCGCTGAGCAACGGCAAGCCTTTTTCGGAACTTTCGTTTGCCGATCAAACGAAACTGGACGAGTTGGGCTATATCTATGCCGGCAAGTTCAATGGGTACGGCGGGTTCTATTTCAGCAATTCGCACACCTGTACCGGAGCCGGCAGCGATTATGCCTTCATCGAACGCAATGCCGTCTGGAACAAGGCTACCCGCATCATCCGCAATACGCTGATCCCGCGGATACGCTCCAAAGTAGAGGCAGACTCCTCGACCGGATACATCAAAAGTACCACGATCGCCAGCTGGGACGGGTTGGTGCGCAAAGCCCTCAAGGCAATGACCACTGCCCAAAATGTTGCAGATTTCGATATTTATATCGACCCCAACCAGTTGGCCGTAAGCAATGCGCCTTTCAAAATCAGGGTACGGCTGGTAGCCGATGGCGTGGTGCATGAGTTTGAAGTGGATTTGGGTTTCACCAATAAAATCTAAAAAAATGGCACGGGCAAAAACAATCATTAACAAGTTTGGCAAGCTGGCTGGATGGAACAGCATCACCGCCAACATGATGGGGCGCGATCTGGAAGGGATTACGGAACTGTCCTACGATGACAGCGTGGAAAAGGAAAACGCCTACGGCGCAGGCATGTATCCTGTCGGGCGCGGGGAAGGCAATTATACCGCCAAGGCGTCCGTTACACTGCTGCTGGAGGAACGTATTGCCCTGCAAAGGTCATTGCCTCCCGGTTCCCGCATCCAGGACATTGCCCCGTTCGACATCAATGTGCAGTACGCCTACGACGGCTTCCTGTACAGGGACAGGATACTCAACTGCGAGTTTACCGGCAATGCCGTCGAGGTAAAGCAAAACGACAAAACCATCGCCTACAAATACGAGTTAATCGTATCCCATATCGACTGGAATGTCGCTTAATCCAAGCATAAAATTTTTTTATTCAATAATTTAAAAACAATTTAAAATGAAAGGTTTTATTTTCAAATGCAGTTTTTTCATGATGATGGCGCTGGCTACGGCTTGCGCCGCAGCCGATGCTTTTATTCCGGAAGGCGATACGCTTTCCGTTTTGGCCGCCGCTCCGCTGGCTGCTGCTCCGCTGGCCGCAGTTGCCGCCGGATTCGATGTTTCCAAACTCAAATGCATGTCCATTGACGAGTTTAACAGGCTAAAGGAGCGTTGCCCGCGGCTGTATGTGATCGATGTGGTGATCGATGCGGACGAGTCGTACCAGTTTATTGTAAAACGGCCCGACCGCTCCTTTTTATCCGCCATTGCCGACAAAAAGGAAGACATTGACGCCGCCAACGACTTAATTATTAAAAACCTGCTGGTAGGCGGCGACCGGGACGCGTTGAATGACGGACTTGTGTTTGCCGGCTTTATGAAGCAGGTAGGCGAGGTCATGGAGCAGGGGCGCGGTTTTTTCGCCAAGGCATAGAGGACAGCCTCGCGCGAACCAAAGGCGATTTTATCAGGCAGGTAAACGCCGCACTGCGGACACGGTATGGCGTCTGTCCCGATCGACTGACCGATAATGAATGGTTCGACCTCTATGCATCCTGTAAATACGTGGAAGAACTGGAGTATAAAAAACAAAAAGCAGCCATTATTTCGGCTTTGGCCGATATTATGGCACAAATGACGGGTAACCATGAGCAGTACAAGTAGCAATTGGGTATTGAACCTGATAGATAATATTACCGCACCCCTGCGGAATATTACGGGCGCAAGCCGGCAGGCCAACGAAACGCTGGATGATATTCCCGAAACGCTGGAAGAAATCAATGAAGAAGGCGGTAAAGTTCCCGGTACCTTCGAAAGAATTGGCGCAAAACTGTTTATCTTCAATCAGGCAGCCGAGGCTATCGGACGGCTCAACGGGGAACTGCAAAACGCCATTGAGCCGGGGGTTGCTTTTCAGGCTTCGCTGGCCGAGTTGCAGTCCATCAGCAATGTAACCGGCGAGCAGCTTGCAGAAATAGCCGACCGCGCCCGTGCAACGGGAAAAGTATTCGGCG
>JAISDP010000174.1 GCA_031264715.1 Bacteroidales bacterium | reverse complement strand
AGTATTTTTCTTTCAATCCGTGTAGCGAGACTAAATCATTTCAATCCCACCCATTTCTTTATATCGCTTAGCTTTTGCAGGGCTTCTATCGGGGTCATATTATTAATGTCCGCTTTTTTGATCTCGTCGCGAATCTGTTTCAGTACAGGATCATCCAATTGGAAAATAGACAACTGGTAACCTTCGCGTTTCCGGCTTAATCCGGCTACCGGCTTTGCTGCAATACCCCTGTTTTCGTGATCCGATTCCAGTTCCTTCAGTATCTCGCCGGCACGCAAAACGATGCTCTTGGGCATACCGGCCATCTGCGCCACATGTATCCCGAAACTGTGCTCGCTGCCGCCGCGTACCAGCTTTCGCAGGAAAATCACCTTGTCATCCAGTTCCTTCACAGATACATTATAATTCTTGATGCGGGCGAAACTGTTCTCCATCTCGTTCAGTTCATGGTAATGGGTGGCAAACAGGGTCTTGGCCTTCGCTGTAGGGTGCTCGTGTATGTATTCGGCCATCGCCCAGGCAATGGAAATACCGTCGTAGGTACTTGTCCCGCGGCCAATCTCATCCAGGAGAATCAGGCTGCGTGGCGAAAGATTGTTCATGATGCTGGCTGCTTCGGTCATCTCCACCATAAAGGTCGACTCGCCCTGCGAAATATTGTCCGAAGCCCCTACACGGGTAAATATTTTGTCCACATAACCGATCTCGGCGCTTTTGGCAGGCACAAAGCAACCGATTTGCGCCATCAGCACAATCAATGCCGTTTGCCGCAGTAAAGCCGACTTACCCGACATGTTGGGACCCGTGATCACGATCATTTGCTGTTCGGTACTGTCCAGGTATGTGTCGTTGGCTACAAACGGCTTGTCGGGCGGCAGGAAAATCTCGATCACCGGATGCCGTCCCTGCTCGATGCGGATGCTGTCCGAATCGGTAATCACGGGTTTTACGTACTTGTTGTCGATGGCTACGCGGGCGTATGATTGCAGGCAATCGATGCGGGCAATGAGTGATGCGTTGAGCTGTACGGCAGGTATATATCCCGATGCGGCTGCTACCAGCGATGCAAACAGTTCCGTTTCGAGGGTGAGGATCTTTTCCTCGGCGCCCAGTATCTTTGATTCGTATTCTTTCAGTTCCTCGGTGATGTAACGTTCGGCGCTTACCAGCGTTTGTTTCCGGATCCATTCGGGCGGCACCTTGTCCTTGTGCGTGTTGCGCACCTCGATGTAGTACCCGAACACATTGTTGAAATGCACCTTGAGCGACGTGATGCCTGTCCGTTCTATTTCGCGCTGCTGCAATTCCACCAGGTAATCCTTGCCGGAGTACTGGATGCGCCTCAGTTCGTCTAATTCCGCCGATACGCCTCCGGCAATCACGTTACCTTTGTTGATGGCATTTGGCGGATCTTCCGTTAGTTCGCGGGCAATACGGTCGCGGATAGTAATACAGGGGTTGAGCTGTTCGGCCATCCCACGCAGCGAATCGTTATCCGTCCGGCTACATAGCTCTTTCACCGGGGTGATAATGTCCAGCGCATTTTTCAGTTGCAGCAGCTCACGTGGCGAGATACGCCCGGTGGCCATTTTGGCAATGATGCGTTCCATATCGCCAACCTGACGGATTTGCTCGCCCAGCAACTCGGTAACATCCGTATTCCGGAGAAAATAATCGGCTACATCCAACCGTTCGTTAACGCGACGCACATCTTTCAGTGGGAGCGCAATCCAGCGTTTCAGCAAACGGGCACCCATCGGCGAAAGCGTACGGTCGATCACTTCGCAGAGCGTGTGCCCGCCTTCGTTGGCCGAGTATAAAAGCTCCAGGTTGCGTATCGTAAACCTGTCCAGCCACACGTAGGTTTCTTCGTCGATGCGGGATACTTTGTTGATATGCCCCAACTGTTCGTGGCGGGTAATGTCCAGGTACTGCATGATAGCGCCTGCTGTGGTAACGGCAACGTTCATGTTGTCAATACCAAACCCTTTCAGGTTTATGGTCTTGAAATGCGCCAGGAGCTTTTCACGGGAAGTGTCGGGTACAAAAACCCAGTCCTCTAAGACCGAAAGATAAAAGCGTGTCCCGAATATTTCTTTGAACCAGCTCTGTTTGCCGCGTTCTATCAGTATTTCCTTCGGGTTGAACCCGTTCAGCAGCTTGTCGATATGCTCGGTAGTTCCTTCGGCCACTAAGAATTCGCCCGTGGATACATCGAGGAAGGCTGCGCCGGCCATGCTTTTTTCCATGTGCACACAGGCAAGGAAGTTGTTTTCCTTGTTTTCGAGTACCTGGTCGTTGAGTACAACGCCGGGCGTGATCAGTTCGGTGATACCGCGTTTCACCACAGTTTTAGCCGTTTTCGGGTCCTCCAGTTGTTCGCAGATGGCTACACGTTGCCCGGCGCGAACCAGCCGCGGCAGGTAAGTATCCAACGCATGGTAAGGGAAGCCGGCCAATTCCACAAATGATGCCGATCCGTTGGCACGCTGTGTAAGGGCAATACCCAATATTTCGGACGCCTGTATAGCATCCTCGCCGAAAGTTTCGTAAAAATCGCCTACACGGAACAGCAAAATCGCATCGGGGTGCTTCCCTTTGATGCTGTAATACTGCTTCATCAACGGCGTTTCAACATATTTTTTATCGGTCACGGCTGTTCAGGTTAACGGTGAGACGTGCAAAAATAAGCGTTCATCAACAAATCTGAAAGATTATTTATCAACAATTCGCAAAGTTTTGTTGATATTATTTCGCATGGATTCTATTGATATGAATGCCCTGACGGGCAAAATGCGCACGGAATGTTTCGAACGTTCATCCGTGTTTTTCCCCGTATGAGGTTTCACATGATGAATCACCTGCGGAGATTTGCCACTATATTTTGGAATTAGCGCTATATATTTCTTGCTGAGTAAATAAAAATTTTTACTTTTGCGAGATGTGATTGTGCGCAAT